>AP025689.1:0-10000 GCA_023168345.1 Lysinibacillus sp. PLM2
AACATTTATCCACAACCTGTGATTATGTGTAATAGATAATGATTTTAAATTTCTATCATTTAAAATAATGAAGATAAAAATACGTAAAGGAGACTAAAGCTTGGAACATTTAGAAGAATTATGGAACAATGTCCTGGCTCAAGTAGAACAAAAAATTTCAAAACCAAGCTTTGAAACGTGGCTAAAATCAACAAAATTACTTTCTTATAAAGGATCTAATGTAATTATTGCCGCACCGACTTCATTCGCTCGTGATTGGTTAGAAAACCACTATGTACATTTAATTGCGGGTATTTTAACTGAGTTAACTGGCGAAGACTTGATGATTAAATTTGTTGTTCAAAAGGATCAGGACGATGATGATTTTGAATTACCAGCACCGATTATCCAAGCAAAAGATACACAGCATTATGATAATTCGGCAGGAATGTTAAACCCAAAGTATACCTTTGATACATTTGTAATTGGTTCTGGTAATAGATTCGCCCATGCCGCATCTCTAGCTGTTGCTGAAGCACCCGCTAAAGCCTATAATCCGTTCTTTATTTACGGTGGCGTTGGATTAGGTAAAACGCATTTAATGCACGCGATTGGACATTATGTACTTGAACACAATCCAGATGCAAAGGTTGTTTATTTATCATCAGAAAAATTTACAAATGAGTTTATAAATTCTATTCGAGACAATAAAGCAGTAGATTTTCGTAATAAATATCGAAATGTAGATGTCCTACTAATTGATGATATTCAGTTTTTGGCTGGAAAAGAATCAACACAAGAAGAATTTTTCCATACTTTTAATACATTACACACAGAATCAAAACAAATCGTTATTTCAAGTGATCGACCACCTAAGGAAATTCCAACTCTTGAAGATCGCCTTCGTTCCCGGTTCGAATGGGGCTTAATCACGGATATTACTCCTCCTGATTTAGAAACTCGAATTGCTATCTTAAGAAAAAAGGCAAAAGCAGATGGCCTTGATATCCCTAATGAAGTGATGCATTATATCGCTAATCAAATCGATACAAATATACGTGAATTAGAGGGAGCCTTGATTCGTGTAGTTGCTTATTCTTCATTGGTAAATAAAGATATCTCAACAGAATTAGCAGCCGAGGCATTAAAAGATATTATTCCAAATTCCAAACCGAGAATTATTACAATTCTTGATATTAAGCAGGCAGTTGGAGAACATTATCATATTAAGCTTGAGGACTTTTCAGCAAAAAGACGAACGAAACAAATCGCATTCCCACGTCAAGTTGCGATGTATTTATCTAGAGAACTAACAGATTTCTCTTTACCTAAAATAGGTGAAGAATTTGGTGGGCGTGATCATACAACAGTAATTCATGCACATGAAAAAATCGCCTCATTATTAAAAGACGATCAACAATTACAACAAGATATTAAACAAATACGTAGTATGTTAGGTAAATAAATCTGTGGATAAATGCGAAATTTTTACACAGGATTACGCACAACTTGTTAACATGTGGATAGATTGATTTATCAATAGAAAAATACACTTATCCACAAATCCACAGCGCCTATTACTATATCTATTAAATTCTTTTAAAATAATATAATAATAAGAGAGGTATTATTAATGAAATTTGATATTATGCGAGACCGATTGTTAGATGGGTTAAATGATGTCATGAAAGCCGTAAGTTCAAAAACGACTATTCCAATTTTAACTGGTATTAAAATTGACGTGACTGAAGAAGGAATGCGTTTAACAGGTAGCGATGCTGATATAACGATTCAAACATTTATCCCTATTGAAGAAAATGGTGATCAAGTTATAAATATTGCTGAAACTGGATCCATCGTTTTACAAGCTCGTATGTTCAATGAAATCGTTCGTAAATTACCTACAAATGATGTTGAAATTGAAGTATCTAATGGTTTCCAAACACATATTCGTTCAGGTAAATCAGAATTCCATCTAATTGGCCTAGATCCAACGGAATATCCATCATTACCTGAAATTGCAATGGACCGCCAATTTGCTATTCCAGCAGATTTATTAAAATCAATTATCCGTGAAACAGTATTTGCTGTCGCAACGTCTGAAAGTCGTCCAGTGTTAACTGGTGTTAATTGGCAAATTAAAGATGAAGAATTAATTTGTGTTGCAACTGATAGTCATCGTTTAGCACAAAGAAAAACGAAACTTGAACAACTTCCTACAGATGTACATTCAGTTGTCATTCCTGGTAAAAGTTTAAATGAATTAAACAAAGTACTTGGCGAAACAACTGAGCCTGTTCAGATTGTGATTACAAGCCAACAAGTTCTATTTAAAGCCGAAAATATATTATTCTTCTCACGTTTATTAGAAGGTAATTATCCGGATACTTCACGTTTAATTCCAGAAGAATTTAAAACGAATATTACAATAAATGGCAAACAATTATTACAGGCAATTGACCGTGCATCACTTCTTGCTCGTGAAGATCGTAATAATGTCGTTCGATTTGAAACATTGGAAAGTAATATTGTTGAAATTTCATCTAATTCACCTGAAATCGGTAAAGTTGAAGAACAAATCCAAGTTGAATCATTAAGTGGCGAAAATATCAAAATTTCTTTTAGTGCAAAATATATGATGGAAGCACTAAAAGCAATTGATGGTCAAGATGTTGTAATTGAGTTTACTGGAGCAATGAGACCATTTATTTTACGTTCGGTTCATGATGATGCGATTCTACAATTAATCTTACCTGTTAGAACTTATTAACATGTGGATAAACTGACAAAGAGAAGTTATAAACAGTGGTGATAAATTCTCGCTAGTTCTAAACAAAATTTAATAAACGGTAACAAGGGTGTCTGGAAATTATTATTTTCATGACACCTTTTTTAATATAGATCCATTTAGAAAGCCATTTCGAAAGCTTAGTTTAATACGTGGGATTTTTTGTTTTAAGCTAATCTTGGCGAATTTTTATAAAATTAGGTATCATATATAGATAGATGTATTGTAATCGGAGGAGAAACACCTTGAATGAATTAGTAATTGATACTGAATTTATTACATTAGGTCAAGCATTAAAGCTAACTGATTCCATAAGTTCAGGCGGTATGGCGAAATGGTTTTTACAAGAAAATGATGTATATGTAAATGGGGAAATTGATAATCGACGGGGACGGAAATTATATCATGGAGACGTTATCAATATTCCTGGCACTGGACGATACGTTATCGTAAATACGAACGGTGAAAACTAATGTTCATTGACAATTTATCGCTTACGAATTACCGGAATTATGAGTCGTTAACACTTGATTTTTCTTCAAAAATAAATGTGTTCATTGGTGAAAATGCACAAGGAAAAACGAATGTAATGGAATCCATTTATGTTTTAGCGATGGCAAAATCCCATCGCACAAGCAATGATAAAGAATTAATACGTTGGATTGCTGATTATGGTAAAATAGAAGGTGTTGTACAAAACCGTTACGGTAATTTTCCAATGGAACTAACAATTACCAAAAAAGGTAAAAAAGGGAAAGTAAACCATATTGAACAAACTAAATTAAGTAATTATATTGGCCAAATGAATGTCGTCATGTTTGCACCAGAGGATTTAAATGTTGTAAAAGGGAGTCCTCAAGTGAGAAGGCGTTTTATTGACATGGAAATTGGTCAAATTTCGCCTGTCTATTTACATGATTTATTATCATTTCAAAAAGTTTTGAAACAAAGAAATCATTTACTAAAGATGAATCAAGGTAAATCAAATATGAACGATATGTTATTTGATATTTATACTGAGCAATATATTCAGGCAGCTGTTCAAATTATTCGTAAAAGATTTCAATTTGTTGAACTTTTACAAGAATGGGCGGAACCTATACATTCGGGTATTTCTCGTGGTCTTGAAAAATTGAAGATAAAGTATCAACCTATATCTGGTCTAGACTCCAATTGGACTCAAGATGAAATGACTACATATTTGCAAAAAAAACTAAGTGAAGTTAAACAAAAGGAATTGGAAAGAGGCGTAACATTAGTTGGACCGCATCGTGATGATTTACAATTTCTAGTAAATGATTATGACGTTCAAACATACGGCTCACAAGGACAACAACGTACAACAGCACTTTCTTTAAAACTTGCTGAGATTGAATTAATCAAGCAAGAAACAAAGGAAACACCCATTTTACTTTTGGACGATGTTTTATCTGAATTGGATGATTATAGACAATCTCATTTGTTAAATACCATTCAAGGTGAAGTACAAACTTTTGTTACAACAACAAGCGTAGATGGAATTCATCACGATACAATTAAACATGCAAAAATGTTTCATGTGAAACATGGGACGATCGAACAATAAAATGGGATTGATTTCAGAATAGAAAGTTTTAGTTATATTGATAAAGCTTTGTAAATTTAACACATACTGAAGTTATGAAAGAGTAGGTGAACATGGTGACTTTAGAAGAGGGAAAAGTTCAACATGCTTATGATGCTGAACAGATACAAGTTTTAGAAGGCTTAGAAGCAGTGCGTAAGCGTCCAGGGATGTATATTGGATCAACAAGCTCTAAAGGATTACACCATTTAGTTTGGGAAATCGTAGATAATAGTATCGATGAAGCTTTGGCGGGATATTGTTCTGAAATTATAGTTGCTATTGAAAAAGATAACTGGATCCGAGTAGAGGATAACGGACGTGGTATACCTGTAAATATCCAAGAAAAAATGGGAATGCCAGCTGTTGAAGTTATTATGACTGTTTTACATGCGGGAGGTAAATTTGGCGGTGGCGGATACAAAGTATCTGGTGGTCTACATGGTGTTGGTGCATCTGTAGTGAACGCATTATCAGAATTTACTGAGGTTTATGTAAAACGTGATGGTCATATTCATTCGATTAAATTTGAACGTGGTAAAACAATTCAGCCATTAACAATTGTCGGTGATTCTGATGAAACAGGAACGACAACACGCTTTAAAGCTGATCCAGATATTTTTAAAGAAACAACTGTTTATGAATACGATATTTTAGCTACCCGTGTACGTGAGTTAGCTTACTTAAATCGCGGCATTCGAATTACGATTATGGACGAACGTGGAGAAGAAATTCGTAGAGATTCATATCATTTCGAAGGCGGTATTCGTGAATATGTTGAACATTTAAACGAATCAAAAGAACCAATTCATGAACCCATTGATATAAGAGGCGAAAAAGATGGCATTTCTGTTGAAATTGCAATGCAATACAACGATGGCTATTCTTCAAACATTTATTCCTTCGCTAATAATATTAATACTTATGAAGGTGGTACCCACGAATCAGGTTTTAAAACAGCCCTTACTCGTGTAATTAACGATTATGCTCGTAAATCTAATTTATTAAAAGATAATGATGCAAATTTAACAGGAGAAGATGTTCGAGAAGGATTAACGGCTATCGTTTCTGTAAAACATCCAGATCCACAATTTGAAGGTCAAACAAAAACTAAATTAGGAAATTCAGAAGTAAGTGCTATTACGAATTCTTTATTCTCTGATGGTTTTGAAAGATTTTTATTAGAAAATCCAACAGTCGCAAGGAAAATTATAGATAAAGGTCTGATGGCTGCAAGAGCTCGTGTTGCTGCGAAAAAGGCACGTGAATTTACAAGACGAAAATCTGCACTTGAAGTATCGAGTCTTCCAGGTAAATTAGCAGATTGCACATCAACAAATCCATCAGAATCCGAAATTTACATCGTTGAGGGTGACTCTGCGGGAGGTTCTGCGAAGTCTGGTCGTGACCGTTATTTCCAAGCAATTCTTCCATTGCGCGGTAAAATTTTAAATGTCGAAAAAGCAAATTTAAATCGTATTTTATCTAATGCAGAAATACGAGCAATGATCACTGCTTTTGGTACTGGTATTGGTGAGGAATTTGATTTAGAAAAAGCACGATACCACAAAATTATTATTATGACCGATGCCGATGTGGATGGTGCGCATATTCGTATATTACTTTTAACGTTCTTCTTCCGCTTTATGAGACCGTTAATTGAAGCTGGATATGTCTATGCAGCTCAACCGCCACTTTACCAAATCAAACAAGGTAAACATGTGGAATATTGTTATTCTGATGAAGAGTTACAAGAAATTTTAGAACGTTTACCACAAAACCCGAAACCTGCAATTCAACGATATAAAGGATTAGGGGAAATGAATGCAGAACAGCTTTGGGAAACAACGATGGATCCTGAACATCGCACACTGCTTCAAGTGGAATTAGATGATGCGATGAGAGCAGATCAAATCTTCCAACAATTAATGGGGGATGAGGTAGAGCCTCGCAGACAATTTATCGAAGAAAATGCCGTTTATGCTGAATTAGATATTTAATCGTGTGATGAAGGGAGGTTTCTATTTTGGCTGAAAGTGAACAACAAGGCGTTAAAGGAATAAAGATTAGTGATGAAGTACAAAAATCATTTTTAAGTTATGCGATGAGCGTAATCGTTTCCCGTGCATTACCAGATGTAAGAGATGGTTTAAAACCAGTTCATCGTCGTATTTTATATGGAATGCATGAGCTTGGAAATTACTCTGATAAACCATACAAAAAAAGTGCTCGTATCGTAGGGGACGTAATGGGGAAATATCACCCTCATGGTGACTCTTCGATATACGATGCAATGGTGCGTATGGCTCAAGATTTTAGTTATCGTTATATGCTTGTAGATGGTCATGGTAACTTTGGTTCCGTAGACGGTGATGGAGCCGCTGCTATGCGTTATACGGAATCTCGTATGTCTAAAATTGCGATGGAAATGTTAAGAGATATCAATAAAGATACAATTGACTATCAACCAAACTATGATGGTAATGAAAAAGAACCACTTGTACTACCGGCACGTATTCCTAATCTTTTGTTAAATGGTGCTTCTGGTATTGCGGTAGGTATGGCAACAAACATTCCTCCGCATCAATTAGGAGAAACGATTGATGCAGTTATAGCATTATCAGAAAACCCTGATATTACTACAGAGGAATTAATGGAAATTATTCCTGGTCCTGACTTCCCTACTGGAGGAGTTATTTTAGGACGCAGTGGTATTCGTCGTGCTTATGAAACAGGTCGTGGGTCAATTATTGTTCGCGCAAAAGTGGAAATCGAACCACAATCTAATGGGAAAGAAACAATCATTGTTAGCGAACTTCCTTATCAAGTCAATAAAGCAAAGCTTATAGAGAAAATCGCTGAATTAGTACGTGATAAAAGAATTGATGGAATCACTGCGTTACGTGATGAATCTGACCGTCGAGGAATGCGAATCGTAATTGAAGTACGTAGAGATGCGAATGCAAATGTAATTTTAAATAACTTATTTAAACAAACAGCTATGCAAACAAACTTCGGTGTTAATATGCTTGCATTAGTTGATGGGCAACCAAAAGTACTAGGTTTAAAACAAGTTTTATATCATTATTTGGAACATCAAAAAATAGTTATTACTCGTCGTACTCAATTTGAGCTGAAAAAAGCAGAAGATCGTGCCCACATTTTAGAAGGTTTACGTATTGCGCTTGATCACATCGATGAGATTATTAGTATTATTCGTTCTTCAAGAACCGGTGAAGAAGCAAAGCCGATATTAATGGAACGTTTTAGTTTATCAGATAGACAAGCGCAAGCGATTTTAGATATGCGACTTGTACGTTTAAGTGGACTAGAACGTGAAAAAATTGAAAACGAATATAATGAGCTTCAAGTATTAATTGGAGAATTAAAAGCAATATTAGCGGATGAAGGAAAGTTAATTCAAATTATCCGTGATGAAATGAATGAAATAAAAGAGAAATATAATGATACGCGCCGTACAGAAATTGCTGCAGGCGGTTTCGAAATGATTGAAGATGAAGATTTAATTCCAAGGGAAGACTCTGTTGTAACATTAACTCATAATGGTTACATTAAGAGACTAGCTTCTAATACTTATAGAAGCCAAAAACGTGGAGGCCGTGGTGTCCAAGGTATGGGCACACATGAAGATGATTTCGTAGAACATTTACTATTCACTTCAACGCACGATGCTATTTTATTCTTCACTTCTAAAGGGAAAGTATTCTTAACAAAAGGTTACGAAATCCCTGAATACGGTCGTACTGCAAAAGGGCTACCAATTGTTAACCTATTAAATTTAGATAAAGAAGAAAAAGTAACTGCAATGATTCGTTCAGAGTCATATCAAGAAGATGCTTACTTTATCTTTACTACAAAAACGGGTATTACAAAACGTACACCTCTTTCTCAATTTGCTAATATTCGTAAAAATGGTCTAATTGCAATTAGCCTTCATGATGATGATGAGTTAATTTCAGTTCGTCTAACAGATGGCAACAAGGATGTTATTATTGGTACTCGTGAAGGGATGCTTATTCGTTTTAAAGAAGAAGATATTCGTTCTATGGGTCGTACAGCAGCGGGAGTACGCGGTATTAAGCTCCGTGAAGGCGACTATGTAGTAGGTATGGAAATTATAGAAGAAGGTCAAGAAATTTTAGTTGTTACTGAAAAAGGTTACGGTAAACGTACACCAGAGTCGGAATATCGTTTACAAAGCCGTGGTGGCGTAGGTTTAAAAACAATCCATATTACCGAGAAAAATGGACCATTATGTGCAGTAAAAACAGTTGATGGAACTGAAGACATCATGTTGATTACGATTAATGGTATCCTCATTCGTATGGATGTTAATGATATTTCAGTAATTGGGCGTTCTACACAAGGTGTCAGATTAATTCGATTAGCTGAAGATGAATTTGTAGCGACAGTTGCTAGAGTGAAGAAGGATGAGCAAGACGATTCCTTAGCTGAAGATGATGAAAGTGAATCGAATGAAACATCTGAAAATATTCAAGAATTAGAAACTGATAAGCAAGATAATGAAGAATAATAATTAATAAAAGTAGCACAAATCTAAAATTGATTTGTGCTACTTTTTACTTAAAGAGATAATTTATCATTACTTTGTTATCATTTTATTAAGACTTACTAAATTGTATTTAATATTTACAAAACATAATTTAAAATTAAGTATAAAGTATAAATTTTACATTTCCATATTCATGATAATGATAATTGAAGGGGGTTTATTAAATTGGAAGCTACATATGTAAGTATAGATGAGAGTTATATCGGAAAAAAAGTAGCACAAGATATATATGTGAATACACAATATCCAATTTTAAAAAAGAATACTGTTATAACAGAAGAACACTTTCATATATTAAAAGTATTCCAAATTTCAAAGGTACTCCTTTATAAAGATTCTGTAAATAAAGCAGTTTCAATTGAGAGTTCAAAGAAAAATATAGAAGAAGATATTGAAAAGCAAACTTTTGAGATTCAAAAGAACTCTTTTCAATTAGAGTACGAAGAAGCAGTATCTCAATACAAAAAAGAGTTCTCTAATTGGGAAGCCGGTGCCAAAATTGACATTGTAAAAATTCGGGGTATTATCTTACCATTAATTGAAAAGATACTTGCGGATCGAAGTATAATGTTCGATTTAAATAGTTACTCAAATCCTAAAGATTATATGTATCATCATTGTGTTGCAACCGGCCTAATTTCATCTGTAATAGCTCAAAAACTTGGATTTGATAAAGGAGTAATTCTTCAAATGGCCACAGCTGGTTCATTGGCAGATTGCGGTATGGCAAAAATACCAGCCCGAATTCGAGAAAAAAAACAGGCTCTAAACCAAAATGAATTTAATGAAGTACATAAACATCCAATTTATAGCTTTCAATTAGTTAAAGATTTACCTGCTTTAAAAGAAGATATGAAACAAGCAATTATAGAACATCATGAAAGATTAGATGGAAGTGGTTATCCTAGAGGATTAAAATTAGATAATATATCCGTTTATTCTCAAATAATTGCTATTGCAGATACATTTCACGCTATGACAAGTGAACGTATATATCGTTCAAAAGAATCGCCATTTAAAGTTGTAGAAATGATTA
>AP025689.1:3490000-3607500 GCA_023168345.1 Lysinibacillus sp. PLM2
TCAATAGTAATTTATATTTCTTTTAAATCAGTTCTATCTACAACCTTCGGTTATACTAATTTCAAAGAAAATAAAACACCGCTTATTATAGCGGTGCTTTGCGAAGCGACGTCCTACTCTCACAGGGGGAAGCCCCCAACTACCATCGGCGCTAAAGAGCTTAACTTCCGTGTTCGGTATGGGAACGGGTGTGACCTCTTTGCCATAATCACTTCACTATTTAATTGAAAGAACTTTGTTCTCTCAAAACTGGATAAAGACATTGAATTCGTTCAAGTTTATTTTGGTTAAGTCCTCGATCGATTAGTATTCGTCAGCTCCATGTGTCACCACACTTCCACCTCGAACCTATCTACCTCATCGTCTTTGAGGGATCTTACTTCAAATGAATGGGAAATCTCATCTTGAGGGGGCTTCATGCTTAGATGCTTTCAGCACTTATCCCGTCCACACATAGCTACCCAGCGATGCCTTTGGCAAGACAACTGGTACACCAGCGGTGTGTCCATCCCGGTCCTCTCGTACTAAGGACAGCTCCTCTCAAATTTCCTACGCCCACGACGGATAGGGACCGAACTGTCTCACGACGTTCTGAACCCAGCTCGCGTACCGCTTTAATGGGCGAACAGCCCAACCCTTGGGACCGACTACAGCCCCAGGATGCGATGAGCCGACATCGAGGTGCCAAACCTCCCCGTCGATGTGGACTCTTGGGGGAGATAAGCCTGTTATCCCCGGGGTAGCTTTTATCCGTTGAGCGATGGCCCTTCCATGCGGAACCACCGGATCACTAAGCCCGTCTTTCGACCCTGCTCGACTTGTAGGTCTCGCAGTCAAGCTCCCTTGTGCCTTTACACTCTACGAATGATTTCCAACCATTCTGAGGGAACCTTTGGGCGCCTCCGTTACCTTTTAGGAGGCGACCGCCCCAGTCAAACTGTCCACCTGACACTGTCTCCTACCCCGATAAGGGGTACGGGTTAGAATTTCAGTACAACCAGGGTAGTATCCCACCGACGCCTCCATCGAAGCTGGCGCTCCGACTTCTCTGGCTCCTACCTATCCTGTACAAGTTGTACCAAAATTCAATATCAAGCTACAGTAAAGCTCCACGGGGTCTTTCCGTCCTGTCGCGGGTAACCTGCATCTTCACAGGTACTATAATTTCACCGAGTCTCTCGTTGAGACAGTGCCCAGATCGTTACGCCTTTCGTGCGGGTCGGAACTTACCCGACAAGGAATTTCGCTACCTTAGGACCGTTATAGTTACGGCCGCCGTTTACTGGGGCTTCAATTCAGAGCTTCGCTTGCGCTAACCCCTCCTCTTAACCTTCCAGCACCGGGCAGGCGTCAGCCCCTATACTTCACCTTACGGTTTTGCAGAGACCTGTGTTTTTGCTAAACAGTCGCCTGGGCCTATTCACTGCGGCTCTCTCTCGAGAGCACCCCTTCTCCCGAAGTTACGGGGTCATTTTGCCGAGTTCCTTAACGAGAGTTCTCTCGCACACCTTAGGATTCTCTCCTCGACTACCTGTGTCGGTTTGCGGTACGGGCACCTCCCGCCTCGCTAGAGGCTTTTCTTGGCAGTGTGAAATCAGGAACTTCGCGATGAATCGCTCCCCATCACAGCTCAACGTATCAGGAAGCGGATTTTCCTACTTCCACGCCTTACTGCTTGGGCGTGCACAACCAACGGCACGCTTTCCCTATCCTACTGCGTCCCCCCATTACTCAAACGGCGGGGAGGTGGTACAGGAATATCAACCTGTTGTCCATCGTCTACGCCTATCGGCCTCGACTTAGGTCCCGACTAACCCTGAGCGGACGAGCCTTCCTCAGGAAACCTTAGTCATACGGTGGATGGGATTCTCACCCATCTTTCGCTACTCATACCGGCATTCTCACTTCTAAGCGCTCCACCAGTCCTTCCGGTCTGACTTCAACGCACTTAGAACGCTCTCCTACCACTGACATCGTAGATGTCAATCCACAGCTTCGGTGAATCGTTTAGCCCCGATACATTTTCGGCGCAGCGTCACTCGACCAGTGAGCTATTACGCACTCTTTAAATGATGGCTGCTTCTAAGCCAACATCCTGGTTGTCTAAGCAACGCCACATCCTTTTCCACTTAACGATTACTTTGGGACCTTAGCTGGTGGTCTGGGCTGTTTCCCTTTTGACTACGGATCTTATCACTCGCAGTCTGACTCCCGTGTATAAATATCTGGCATTCGGAGTTTGTCTGAATTCGGTAAAGCGAGATGCCCCCTAGTCCAAACAGTGCTCTACCTCCAGTATTCTAATTCACGAGGCTAGCCCTAAAGCTATTTCGGAGAGAACCAGCTATCTCCAAGTTCGATTGGAATTTCTCCGCTACCCACACCTCATCCCCGCACTTTTCAACGTGCGTGGGTTCGGGCCTCCAGTAAGTGTTACCTCACCTTCACCCTGGACATGGGTAGATCACCTGGTTTCGGGTCTACGACCACGTACTCATTCGCCCTATTCAGACTCGCTTTCGCTGCGGCTCCGCCTTCTCGGCTTAACCTTGCACGTAATCGTAACTCGCCGGTTCATTCTACAAAAGGCACGCTATCACCCATTAACGGGCTCTAACTACTTGTAGGCACACGGTTTCAGGTTCTATTTCACTCCCCTCCCGGGGTGCTTTTCACCTTTCCCTCACGGTACTGGTTCACTATCGGTCACTAGGTAGTATTTAGCCTTGGGAGATGGTCCTCCCGGATTCCGACGGAATTTCACGTGTTCCGCCGTACTCAGGATACACTCAAGAGTGAATGAACTTTTGACTACAGGGCTTTTACCTTTTATAGCGGACCTTTCCAGATCGCTTCGTCTAATCCATTCTTTTGTAACTCCGTATAGAGTGTCCTACAACCCCAAGAGGCAAGCCTCTTGGTTTGGGCTCTTCCCGTTTCGCTCGCCGCTACTCAGGGAATCGAATTTTCTTTCTCTTCCTCCAGGTACTTAGATGTTTCAGTTCCCTGGGTCTGTCTTCAACACGCTATGAATTCACGTGAAGATACTATGCCATTACGCATAGTGGGTTCCCCCATTCGGAAATCCCCGGATCAAAGCTTACTTACAGCTCCCCGAGGCATATCGGTGTTAGTGCCGTCCTTCATCGACTCCTAGTGCCAAGGCATTCACCGTGCGCCCTTAATAACTTAACCTAAAAGTTATTACTTCTCTTAAAGAGAAGATTTAGACTTACAATAAAATTCTTGAACTAAAAAAATGTTTCAATGTCGTTTTATCCAGTTTTCAAAGAACAAAGCTACTGACTTCAATCACATCGTGATGAATCATCAGTGAGTATGCTTCATGCAGCTTTGCGACGAGTAATGAGTTACATCCTCGAGTTTGCATCGCGCAGGAGCAAGTTTTGTTGAAGTGTTCTAGCGAGTTGAACAAACGTTCTTCGCTTTTTGTTGAACCTTCAAAACTGAACACAAAACGTTAATGTATAAGCTCTTAGAGCTTATTTCCGTTATATATCCTTAGAAAGGAGGTGATCCAGCCGCACCTTCCGATACGGCTACCTTGTTACGACTTCACCCCAATCATCTGTCCCACCTTCGGCGGCTGGCCCCAAAAGGTTACCTCACCGACTTCGGGTGTTACAAACTCTCGTGGTGTGACGGGCGGTGTGTACAAGGCCCGGGAACGTATTCACCGCGGCATGCTGATCCGCGATTACTAGCGATTCCAGCTTCATGTAGGCGAGTTGCAGCCTACAATCCGAACTGAGAACGGTTTTATCAGATTAGCTCCATCTCGCGACTTCGCAACCGTTTGTACCGTCCATTGTAGCACGTGTGTAGCCCAGGTCATAAGGGGCATGATGATTTGACGTCATCCCCACCTTCCTCCGATTTGTCATCGGCAGTCTCCTTAGAGTGCCCAACTAAATGATGGCAACTAAGGACAAGGGTTGCGCTCGTTGCGGGACTTAACCCAACATCTCACGACACGAGCTGACGACAACCATGCACCACCTGTCACCACTGTCCCCGAAGGGAAAGCTATGTCTCCATAGCGGTCAGTGGGATGTCAAGACCTGGTAAGGTTCTTCGCGTTGCTTCGAATTAAACCACATGCTCCACCGCTTGTGCGGGCCCCCGTCAATTCCTTTGAGTTTCAGTCTTGCGACCGTACTCCCCAGGCGGAGTGCTTAATGCGTTAGCTGCAGCACTAAGGGGCGGAAACCCCTAACACTTAGCACTCATCGTTTACGGCGTGGACTACCAGGGTATCTAATCCTGTTTGCTCCCCACGCTTTCGCGCCTCAGCGTCAGTTACAGACCAGAAAGTCGCCTTCGCCACTGGTGTTCCTCCAAATCTCTACGCATTTCACCGCTACACTTGGAATTCCACTTTCCTCTTCTGCACTCAAGTCCTCCAGTTTCCAATGACCCTCCTCGGTTGAGCCGAGGGCTTTCACATCAGACTTAAAGGACCGCCTGCGCGCGCTTTACGCCCAATAATTCCGGACAACGCTTGCCACCTACGTATTACCGCGGCTGCTGGCACGTAGTTAGCCGTGGCTTTCTAATAAGGTACCGTCAAGGTACAGCCAGTTACTACTGTACTTGTTCTTCCCTTACAACAGAGTTTTACGATCCGAAAACCTTCTTCACTCACGCGGCGTTGCTCCATCAGGCTTTCGCCCATTGTGGAAGATTCCCTACTGCTGCCTCCCGTAGGAGTCTGGGCCGTGTCTCAGTCCCAGTGTGGCCGATCACCCTCTCAGGTCGGCTACGCATCGTCGCCTTGGTGAGCCGTTACCTCACCAACTAGCTAATGCGCCGCGGGCCCATCCTATAGCGATAGCAGAACCATCTTTCAACATTTCAACAGGAGATGAAATGTATCATTCGGTATTAGCCCCGGTTTCCCGGAGTTATCCCCAACTATAGGGCAGGTTGCCCACGTGTTACTCACCCGTCCGCCGCTAACTTCAGGAGCAAGCTCCCATCCGTCCGCTCGACTTGCATGTATTAGGCACGCCGCCAGCGTTCGTCCTGAGCCAGGATCAAACTCTCCATAAAAGAAAATTTGATATAGCTCAAATTTTTGCTGGCATCATGTTTGATGTCCAAAATTTTGTTTCTCATTAACGAGGGTTAATGTAGAAACGTTTAATTCATTAACGTTTTGTTGTTCAGTTTTCAAGGTTCATTTTGGTTGCCGTTCGTAACAGCAACTTTTATATAATATCAATTTTAAATAAGTATGTCAACAAAAAAATAATTAACTTTTAATCGTTTTTCGAGACAACTTTATAAATATATCACTATACTTTAAAATCGTCAATAGTTATTAATATTTTTTTGGAACTCATTATCTTTTCGATAACGTTATCTAATATACTACGCTATCTAATTCATTACAAGTGTTTTCTCAAAGTAAAAAGATTCAGTTTAATTAAACAAATAGTTACTTTGATTTAATATGTACATTTTACAATAAAAGATACTTTAACACCCCCCCTTACATAAACTTCGAATTTAAGCACAAAAAAACTGAACCTTATTTCTATTATATAGAAACAATCGATTCAGCTTTTAGTTATAACTATCTAATTATAGGAAAATAAAATAGCATAGGAAAATTACAAATAAACCATACATAATCGGATGAACTTCTTTCGAGCGTCCTGAAACAATCATTGTAATTGGGTAGAATAGGAAACCAACTGCAATACCTGTTGCAATTGAATACGAAAGTGGCATAAAGATTAAAACTAAAAATGCTGGAATCGCAATTTCGATTTTATCCCATTCTATCAACCTTAATGATGAAACCATTAATGCACCAACAATAATTAAAGCTGGAGCTGTAACGGCGCTTGTTACTACCGCCAATAATGGCGATATGAATAACGCTAATAAGAATAATACACCTGTTACTACCGAAGCAAAACCAGTACGTGCACCTGCAGCTACACCAGAAGTTGATTCAACATATGAAGTTGTTGTTGATGTCCCAAATATCGCACCAGTTACTGTTGCTAAAGAATCAGCAAGTAATGCTTTTCCTGCACGAGGCAATTTATTATCTTTAACTAATCCAGCTTGACCAGCAACAGCCATTAATGTACCAGCAGTATCAAAGAAATCTACAAATAAGAATGTTAACACTACTATCAAGAAATCTAAGTTTAAAATCGAACCAAAGTCACCAAATGCTTGGAATGCTGCTCCGAATGTAGGCGAAATATCAGGAATACCTGAAACAACCTTTTCCGGTAATTTTACCAAGCCAAAAATCATTCCAACTACTGCAGTGACAACCATACCATAGAAAATGCCACCATTGATTTTCTTAGCCATAAAGATCGATGTTACTAATACTCCAAAAATCGCCAATAATGTTGGTCCGTGAGTAAGATCACCTAGTACTGTTAATGTCGAATCGTCATTACCTATAATTCCTGCACCCTGTAAACCAACATACGTAATGAATAAACCAATACCAGCACCTACCGCATATTTTAACTGTGCTGGAATTGCATTAATAATTGTTTCGCGTAAACCTGAAAGTGATAATACAATGAAGATTAATCCAGAGAATAGTACCCCTGTTAACGCAGTTTCCCAAGACATCCCCATACCAAGAACTACTGAAAAGGCAAAGAATGCATTAAGTCCCATACCTGGAGCTAATGCAATTGGGTATTTTGCAATTAGACCCATAAATAAACTACCAACTGCAGCTGCTAATGCAGTTGCTACGAATACTGCATTGTAATCCATACCAGCTTCCGATAACATCGTTGGGTTTACAGCTAGTATGTACGCCATAGATAGGAAAGTTGTTAATCCACCTAAAAATTCACGGCGATAATTTGTTCCAAGTTCTTCAAATTGGAAATACTTTTTCATGATGATCCTCCGTATTATCGTCACGATGCCAAAAATAATAGACATACACCTTTTATTGTTGTATGTCTACGATTCCCCATTTAAATAAAAATATAAATGTACTATCATAGTGGGTTAATCGTAGTCAAACTATTTAAGGTAGTTTGGTAGAAACTTTCGAGCCATATTCTCGACATTATACGACGAATTATTTAATTTACCTATGTAATATATCACCTACTCCAATAGATTTCAATGCTATTTACGAACATTTTTATAAATAATTAGTTAAAAGTTCGTAAATTAATTCACTAATTTTTCAAAAATAAAGAGAATCATCAATTCAGATTCTCTTTTAAAAG
Organism: Lysinibacillus sp. PLM2; assembly: GCA_023168345.1. Taxonomy (NCBI): domain Bacteria; kingdom Bacillati; phylum Bacillota; class Bacilli; order Caryophanales; family Bacillaceae; genus Lysinibacillus; species Lysinibacillus sp. PLM2. Next base: position 3,497,251 of record AP025689.1, read on the forward strand.
TTTCTATTAATTTAACAATGTTAATACAGGATAGATATAAGGTTCACTTGGTTCATCGATAACATTCAAACTAGTTACTTTTATAAACGGCAATTCATATCCACTATAGGTACTAACAATCAAGACGCCCTCTATTTCAATCCATGTATCTTCCTTTAATGTATCGGCACCTTCTACCTCCGATAAAAAGCCAATAATACTAGCATCTGCAATACAATGGGTTATTAGAAATCTTGAAATTACTAATTGGTTACTAGCAAGTCCATCTTCCTTGAAAACAAAACCACTCATTTTAATACGTTTTCCTACATAAGACTCTGGATGATTATTTATTTCTCCGTAATAGGTACTAAACATATCTTCTGTCATTTGGATGGTTTCTGCTTCTTGTAGCATTCTAAATTTTTCATCATATTCCTCTTCCGAGAGATAGTTGTTATTCGGCAAAGCAACATCTTCTACACTGGAATAAATATCAATATCCTCTTTCTCTGCCAAGGACTCAGTTCCATCTAAAAAAGAATTTCTATTCGCGTTTTCAACCCCCTCTTTATTCCCTCCTTGAGAAAGCAGAAATCCCTTATTAGCTGCAATTGATGAATCTAATGTAACAGGCGCTAAGGTAAAGCCTGTTATCATCGGGAATGCAATGACACAGTAGCCTACTATTCTCTTTAAACTCCAATGGCTATTTCCATGATCATGATCACATCCATGAGAACATGTATGGCGAGAATGCTTTTCCTGCCATATTCGAGAAAACTGAATCATAAATAAAACAATAAATAGGATTGCTGCCATCTTACTCATAAAATCATATTTTGGATTAATAAATTTGGTGATGTCACCAGTAATATGAAGATCCACAAAATATAAAGCAAATGCCCCCAATATTACTGCCTTTAAAAAATGTTGAAAGTGGAATTTCATACTGCACCTCCTAGAGTAAGCTCGATAAACTTACAAATATAAATACAATAGTCGTGATCAGAACAAATAGAATAAATACAAATTTTGCTTTAAACACACTTAATAACATAATTGTATTTTTTAAATCGATCATCGGTCCATAAACTAAAAAAGCTAATATAGAAGTAGTTGGAAATACATTTCTGAAAGATGCGCCAATAAAAGCATCCGCTTCTGAGCATAAGGAAAGCATAAATGCCAAGCCCATCATCACGAGCGTTGTCTGCATTTGATTATCTCCAAATAGTAAAAGAGATTCTGTAGATATATAAGTTTGTAAAAAAGCAGCGACAAAAGCACCGATAATTAAGTATTTACTCATATCAAAGAATTCATCTATAGAATGCTTAAACATGTTACTAACCCTTGATATTAACGGTTGTTTTTTATGAGTATGACTATGAGAATGATGACCTCCTTTAGTTTTTTTCAATTGATTCGATCTAAATAACAGACTGACCAATAGGGCGATTGCTAATGCCGCTACGAAACCAACGCCCATGCGGAGCATCGCCATCTCCATATCGTTACCAAACGCCATATAAGTAGATAAAATAACGATTGGATTAATTAGCGGCCCCGTTAATAAAAAACCTACTCCCGCATATAATGGAACCCCTTTCCCAATTAATCTCCTTACTATCGGGACAATCCCACATTCACAAGCAGGAAAGGCAGCTCCTACAACACAACTCATTAACACAGCCAAAAATTTATTTTTCGGTATACAAGCTCGTATATGATCCTCTGTAATAAAAATTTGTATAAAACCTGCAATCAACACCCCGATTAACACAAAAGGTATAGCCTCGATTAAAATACTAAGGAAAATCGTGTTTAATTGATTGAATGAATTCGGAATAGTTAATGTAGTACCATTTAAAAATATAGGAACTAAAACCAATATTAAAATCCCTAAAATAAATACTGTTGAGAAATTTACAGATTGTTTTTGTCTTGATTGCATCGAATCTCCTCTTTCCTATCTCTTAAAATTTTAAATGCTTGTCCAACTCTAAAATTAGAATTTAGACATCTCGTAATATAGTATTTATTTTAAATCGTAATAATTCCTATTTAATTTTAATGACACAAAAAAACCCCTTTTTATTTGCTATTAAAGTACAAATAAAAAGGGGCTTTATTAACTATTTAATCGTTTCAGGTTATTATGGATTATTCCCACTCAATCGTCGCAGGTGGCTTAGAAGTAATATCATACAGCACACGGTTTACGTGTTTTACTTCATTAACAATACGTTGATATATCAATGTTTCTACAACTTTTAATAATTTCCAAACTAAATTTAATTCTCGATTATTTACGCTATTTTTGTAACTCAATCGTAGCACGTGGAAGGGTATTTTGGCAACAATTCCACATAGATAATCTACATTTAATAACCCTATTATATAGAAGATAAATTTCAGTAATTTATTCGGCACTTTATCAGAATATTCTGAATAAAATGTTTAGAATTATATAATCCTGTAAATAATAAATCTGTGATGCTATATCACAAGATAATAAACAGGAGACATTAATAATGGTATCTAAGTTAAGTATTTCAAAAATTAAGACTTATGTTGAAAAAGAACAATTTATATTTATATCAGCAAATAACATATATGATGCTAAAAAATGTAGAATTAAAATTGTTTGTCCAAACGGTCATGAAAATGAAACAAGTTGGAGTTCCTTTGCACATCAAAAATGCAGATGTAAAAAAGGCATTTGCAATGTTACGGGCTCAAAATTAAGAAAAAATTTAACGGAAATCGTTGAAGAAATTAAGGAATATGGATATAAAATTATAGACGGTTTAGTCGATTACATTAACAATAAATCAACATTAACTCTTAAATGTCCTTATAGTCATGAACGTAAAATCTCTTATAATCATTTCAAGAAAGTACCCGATTGTCCAGATTGTAATGGTTTCCGTAGAATATACACGTACGAAGAAGTAAAAGGTATTTTTGAAGACGAAGGGTGCGAATTACTTGAAATAGAGTATCTTAATAGTAAGACACCAATGAAATATAAATGTGTCTGTGGTTGTGATGAATATACTATCCGATTATATGACTTTCAAAATGGTGTTCGTTGTCAGAGATGTGCAAATAGAGAATCATATACGTTTGATGAAGTAAAAGAATTATTTAAAGAACGTGGACACACTTTGGTTGAAACAGAATACAAAGGAAGTCATGTTCCCCACTCTTATATTTGCAAGTGTGGGAATCCAAGTCAAATTTCTATTTCAAATCTCTTACGTGGAGTTCGTTGTATGGAATGTTATTTACAAAGTAACAGAGGTGAAAATCATCCTAACTGGAATCCTAATTTAACAGATGAAGAGAGAATGAAATATAGAAAATATAGTGAATATGAATATTGGAGAATGGCAGTTTATGAAAGAGATAAATACACTTGTCAAAGTTGTGGAAATAATAAAGGCGGAAATCTAGTAGCACATCATTTGGATAGTTATGATTGGTGTAAGGAAAAAAGAACAGACATAAATAATGGAATCACACTTTGTGAAGATTGTCATTTAAACTTTCATGGTATGTACGGTTTCGGTAATAATACAAACAAGCAATTTTCAGAGTGGCTCTATTACAATAAAGTAAAACACATACTCTAAGAAAAGTATGTGTTTTTTAAATATGAATAGTTTAGTATTACTTACCCAAGTATAGTAAATATGTTTATTATTAACAATAACTTGATGTTATAATTTAATTGAAATTTACCAAATGGAGGGATTAAATGTTTAATAGGAAATTTTTTGCAATTATACTATTTGTACCTGCGTTATTACTATCTGGTTGTGGTAAATCTATTAGTGATTACAGTTATAGTGAATTAATGAATTTGTCAGATGAAGAATTTGAAAAAGTACTAGAAAATTCGGATTACGAAGAAATGCAAAGTTGGCAAGATAAATATGACTATGATAACAGTTCATCTTCCACTAATTCAAATTTATTTAGTTATTTAGAAATCAAAAATATATCTTATACACATAGTGGCTCTTGGTATAGTGCTGTCGGTGAAATAACTAATACATATCACAAGCCCTTAGGGGGCTACTTAGATATTGTAGGTTACGACAGTGAGGGGAACATCATAAATTCTATGCCAATCAGTTTGCCTTTAGGCGGTATTCAACCTAAAGAGACATGGGCTTTTAAACAAGAAGTTTCAAAAACTCCATTCAATTCTGTCAAAGTTCAAAATAGCACAGTTGTTGTAGAGGATTAAAATTATTGTAAATGCATTGTATGTAAATCACAATTACAGAATAAAAAGGCAAAATTGAATCTTTTATGGTTCAATTTTGCCTTTTTCATTATTAACAGTATAAAAAAGTAAACATAATAAAATGAAGTAAATTAAAAACAAAGAGTATAATTTTAGATAATTCCTACTACCATTCGCCCCATCCAGAGCCACCATCATCACTTCCATTATTTTCGTCATTATCGACAATATCTATTTCAATCTTCTCTCCATAAAAACAATCGTAAATTTCACCATTCCAAGTTGAATATGTGCTGTTTGGTGCCCAACAAATATCATAATCAACTTTGCCTCTTGGAGTTGAAGATAAATTAATATGAACTAATCCCTTATCAGTGAATATAAAGCCAGTATATTCATATTGTCTGCCATCAATATATACATCATGTTTCTTAGATGTAGCATTAACAAATGAATCATAAATTCCTCTTGTTATTGCGTTATCTTGCAACGTAAGTTGTAGTTCACCTTCTGCTGAAATAACAAATCTGTCGTCATTTAATCCAAATTGACTTGACAATTCCATAAGACAGGGTAATTCATATATTTCATATGAAGTATACGTTGATGTTGAACTATCATAAGTTGAGATATTAAATCGTACTCTATGCTCTGCACATCGAATAATTGCCTTATATGATTCACTTCGTTTCGTTGAAACTTGATTAAGGACATACCATTCTTTATTGCCATAAACAATATGGTCGCCACGCTTTAATGGTACAGATGTTGAAATGAATCTATCATCATAATTATCATTAATTAGCGAATTTGTTATAAATGCTTTCGTTTCAACATTGTTTATTTTTACCTTTACACCTGCTCTATTTAGAAGTGTAAGAAAATCTTTGTCTAATGAACTAAATAAATTTACCTTCATTTAAGCAACACCCTTTCTTGCTACACTTATTGAAACAACATAAAAAAACTAGAATCGCTATTATTATCAGATACGGGCATCGTTCTGATTTTGCGTTCTAGTTGGTCAATTCGTGACAGTAAATTTTCATGAAATGCACTTATAGTCATGTCATCTTGTTTATAATCTTTCATTAGTTCTGGATTATTAGCAACAGATTCTAATATTGATAATGCTGTCGCATAAATCGCTCTCTTAGATTTGTTTGATTCTGGATTGTATTCGTCATAATGTTCAAGACCATTCTCCGCAAGATACACTTGCATTTCTTCATGTGTCAATTCAATTCCTTGAATTTCTAAATGTAATCTTTGTTGATTATTCATTTAAAACAATTCCTTTCTCTTCAATAAAAAATACCCTCCATTTCGAAGGGTATTTTTTATTTATATTCTTTTTAATTAAAATACTTATCTTCAACAACTTTTAAGATACCTAAAATTGAGACATAATTTTTAGAGTCTTCATCTGAATGTATTCCAAAAGTAAATTTTTTGACATTCTGAAGTATATGCTCAATATTATCAATATCGATTTCTACTTTTTCTAATTCTTCTCTTAAATACTTAGACAAATTCTCTTTTCTGTGTTCAAGAAAAAATAATTCTTTTTCACTGTTTAAAAAGATTTTTGATGTTTTCTTACTCTTATGATTCTCTACAATTGTACATTTATATTCAAATTTGGCTAATCCGTTCTGCATAGAATATATTGTAATTTCATTGTCAACTAAATGAAATGCTATCATTAACTTTATCTTTGATAGTTCTGCTTTAATTTCTATATTATTTTGATATGTTTTTTTGTTTACAGTAAAACCCTTTTGTTCAAAAAAATTATAAAATTCATTGATAATAGTATCAGTAAAAGCATTTAAAGAACTAACATAAATTTCAGATTTTTCATATTCATCTAATTTAGAATAGTAAGTAAGTAATTTTTCACGCAAGGAACTCTTTAAAGTTTCTATTTCTTCTTCTTGTTGTTCCAAAATGTTATTTTTTTTAACTAAATCATCAAATCCCATATTTCCACCTCTAATTTAATAGTATAAGATTTACTTCTATAAACAGGTAGAAATATCCTTTAAAAATTTTGTAGAAATTTGGAAATTTCCCTCTCGTGTGTATAGGGAGAATACTAGCGGTAAAAACGTTTGTTAGGGGTATTAAGAACTTATTTTGCGCTATAAAATGTATTTTAATAAAAAAATTTGAATAATTATTCCATCATTTAACTTCTGATAACCTTTCTTATGTCAACTAGACGTAAGAAACTGCATAAAATACTGCATATAAATTGACGAATCACTTTATATAGAATTGTGGTTCTATCGAAAACTGCTTAATAACTGTATTATTTGATTTCCATTTTCAAACTCTTTCAAGTGGGCTTCGTTTCAGTACACCGAGAAGTCGTCTACCACTATGAATAATTATTGCATAGAGTATAAATTCAGTCAATTCGAAAACTAAACTGTAAACTGCTATAGACGAACACCAGAAACTACACCCGAATTCCCCCACTCACTAGATTCCTGTTTTTCTATAAGTAGTACAGCGGTGTGCCTGTAGGTCACAACTCTCCAACTCTATCCACAGCACTTTACTGTACTATTATAAAATATACTATCCCACTTTCCGTTCATTTCCAGTGGACAAATCACTGTTCATATCTACCATTACTCCACCTTCATTAACCACTGTATTTACTTCGCTTTTTCCATTACCACTCAATCGTTCCAATTCTTGAGCAACATCTTTAGTATATGGACTGTTTTCTAATATGCTTTCAATACTAATTGCTCCCATATCACTAAGCACCTTCAAGTTGTCGATAATATCCTTCTCGTTAGTTGGTCTGCTATATTGGAATACAATTTCTAATGAATCGAATTGTTCGTCATTAATAACAATACCCATTCGACCTAACAATTCAACAATCACTTCAAATCGTTGTTCCATACCTTCTCTAATGTATCTTTCATTAAGACCTGCCTTGATGTCAGCCAGTTGGAATAATAATTTCATAGATACTTCTGATAAATTACTTACATCAGTATTATTTAAACTAACAGCAGGTGTATTAGATACATCTAGTAATGCTTGTTTCAATGTTTTATAAATTGTTTCAAATGATTTATAATCCAACTGATTACTAACCATCTTGAAGTCAGAGCCATCATCTAATACTAAGCCACCACCAACAATATGATTAGGTAAGCCATCCCCCTTAAGTTGTTGACCAACCACAACTGGAATTGGATTATGGTGTTTATAGAATGAATCAGCAAACTTACTAAGTATATCTTCCATGTTATCTAGAATACCAATGAAGTCATCTAGGTCACTCTTACCAAATCTTGAATCTAATTCATTTACATTCTTATAGCAGATAGGGAGTCCACTAACATTCTTCTTGTAATCCAACATATAAAAGTTATCTTCACCTGCACCTGCATTCGTATAGGTTTCAACTCTATCTGTATAATAAACTGTATAGTAATCAGAAAAGTCAGCAACATAGTATTCAATAAATGCAATCAATTCATTTTTGTAATTGTAAACAGGATAACTATCTTCTGGTGCAATCAATTTACTTTTGATATTGCCATCTTCAACATAGATGTATTCATAAGCACTACCATACTTAACGATAGAATCAAGAATCTCAAAGTCAATCTTGTTATACTTTGCTTTTTTATAAATCTTTTTAAACTGTGCGACTGTATCTTCATCACCTGTAAGAGATACAGGATTTTTTAACAGATAACTTGTCTGGAAGTTTAGAATCGTTTTACTATATTGCAGAACAATCTTTCTTGGTTCATAAGATTTACCATTATATTGCTCTGGTAATCTATTTAAGATAGCGTGTTGTCCACTTAAATAATCCTTTTTGTCTAATATATCTTTGATTCTCTCTTGATGATAAGGCATAGACACTTCCTCTATAAACCATTTATCATTACCACTATGAGTTCTAGTAATATATTCTTGAATGTCCATTACAACACTCTCCTTATAATTTTTTATACATACCATTTATTTGCCTTGATACCTTGAACTGCAAGAGCAAAGGATATTACTAGGTCATCATGGTTATTATCACCACGTTTGTTTCCTGTCTTACCATCACTCTCTACAAATATCTGCATTTCACTTAATGTTTCACGACAGTTAATCATAACCATACCTTGTTCAAAATACTCTTTAAAGTCAGATACCAATACACTCTTAGTTACTTGTGAAGTTTGCCAACCTAATTTCATTTGCTTTTTACCTGTTGATTGATTAAATACCTTTTGTTTATAAAGATTCAGATATTCATATTCTTTTCTCAATCTCTCTAACAATGGCAATCCATAACTGTTACGTTCAACAACCAAAAAGGCATAATTATAAAACTTACCAATACACTCAATAATCTCTGCAAATAAATAGACAGGGACTTTGTTATTGTAGAAACTTGCAACCTGTTCTCCATCACTATCAATGATTGAGATAGAACTAAAATCAGCCCCACTTCCAGATGCAGTATCCACACCACCAAAGTATTTAACATATCTTTTAGGTAATTTATATATAAAAAGACCCTTGCCTAAATATCTCTGCAAGAGGTCTGGGATTTCTTTCAATTCCGTTTTATCCATTTCTCTAGGGATTCCATTGATTCGTTCCAATACTTTTGATTGGTCGAATACACTGAAACCACTACTAATAAATGATTCCATTGGATTACTTGGGAACTCTTGATAGAACTCTTGAATACTCATATCAAGTAACTTCCATCTTCGCCACATTAATTGTTTTAAACTAGCACCTTTTTCATATAGAATCTTTTCATCTGAATCTAATTCATCTGGTCTTAATCTCTGACCTTGATTAATTTCCTTATACCATTCTTCTGCTTGGTCATACTCATGCTTAAACTGTTTGATATAAGCACTTGAATAGAATGGAAAGAAGAATGATTTATACTTCGACTTACCTTTAAATGCATTCATAAATATCTTTTGATAGTGATTGAATCCATTACTTGTTGTTTCAATTACAATTCTACTATGTTCATTTTTTGCAAGTGCTTGTTCTGCTGATAATAATACCTTCTCTTGATTGGCATAGAACGCAAACTCTGACAGTAAAATATATTGGTAAGTAGTTCCTCGCCCTATATCCTTCACACCTGCAACAGCACATTGAATCCTTGAGCCATTATTAAGTACAAATTCATCTCTGTTACTACGTTTGATATTAGGAAAAGTATATTTATCATGGGGTAAAGAATCATACATCATCTTTAACTTTTCAAATAATGATGTTGATGAATCAGATTTATATGATACTAGTAGGTAGTTTGTATTCTTATTTAAACAAGCATAGTAAAGACATAATCCTAATGACAGTGTAGAGAATCCAATTTGTCTGGCTTTTGCTATGATATTAAACTTAACCATGTCATTGATAAATGATTCCTGTTGTTCATTGACCTTAAAAGGAACTAAATCACCATTGTTATCAACGATTCTGACAAAGTTTTGTAACCATAACTTAGGACTGTCATTGATTATCTTTAACTTGTCTACTTTCTTTACAGCCATTTACCTCACCTCTAATCTAGTATTAAATCATCATCTTCATCTTCAACTTCTTCTTTAACATTAATGCTTTGAACTGCTAATTTTGCATAACTATCTATTTCTTTTTGTAACTGCATAAACAATTTAACTGCCTTGTCATCGCCTGTTTTAGCATTTTCTACAACAATAGAGTAAATCTCTTGTAGATCATCAGCACTTCGACCTTGTAACATTAGAGCAACCAATGCCTTATACTCTTCTGACTTCTCCCAACGTGTATATGGATTAAGTGTTTTTTTATTAACAACTTTAAGAAATGCTTCCTCTGTTTTTTGTGGTCTGCTTTGGTCAAATCGAACTTGAGGAAATTTATATTTAAAATACTCCGCTCTGTCCCAACTAACTGCTTTTAATGCTTCGTGTATATTCATTTAACATCTACTCCTTTGATGTAACTTTCGATAGTCTTTTTACTTGTAAAATGTAAAAACCCCTCTATGAGCCACTCATATAATAGAAGATAATAGATATACAATTTTTTTAATAATGTAGTCGTATATATATTTATTAAATGAGTGGATTGGAGACAGGTTTTAAAAAATACTTCTAAAATGGCAACTCTTCATTTGTAACAATTACCTCTTTATCTGTAACTAAAGCATTCTCATAAACAACAAATCCAATTTCAGATTCATAACGTTCCGCACTTATTCTTTCTTGTTTTGGAATTACTTTAAACTCTGATTCATTTGAAATGAATTTGTTAGCAGGAAGCACTTTATAGGTATTTGCTTTTGTAATTTGCCAATCTTTCTTATTTAGGCAATAAGGTTTGTGGTCATTACTAATCATATTTCTCTTTTCTAATTCTTTTAATTGGTCTCTGACAGTTCTTTCTCCTAATCCTGTAAACTCTATTAATCTTTTGATTGAGCAATCAAAACTACCTTTATATTTATCGCTCATCATCGACATGAAACTGTAAAGGTAGAACCCTTCAACACCTAATTCCTTGTTTGTCATGCAATATATAAATACATCAATATCAATCATATGAGTATCTTCAACTTCCCAAAAGACACCATTTCTATAACATTCTTCTTCTGCCCATGATTTTCTGTAGAATGCTTTAACTGGATAATCAATCTTTCTGTTCTTGCTGTTACCATCACTTCTGTAAGTGAAGTCATCAATCTCTTTATATAACTTTTTACCACCTTCAAATCTTTTGTGGTAACACCATTTCTCTTCTAAATCGTAACCAATTGGTATATTGCTTTCTTTTCTGATATATCCTAATTTCTCTAATAAACCACCTTTTTTAGTGATATAAGTATAATTATCTGATTTTGCAGGAAACCCTAGAATTTGTTTAATCATTTTTTCATCAATTTCAACGTTACCTTTTTCATCATCCCAATAAGAATACTTACAATAACGATACATCCAATGAGCCAAATAAACTCTGGCATAAGCATATGCGATATGTGTAGAGGACTTAAAATCTGGAATCTTATTACCTTCAATGTCAAAGAACCCTTCGATAATCTCCCCAGTTTCTTCATCAACATAGCCTTTTAATTCTTTAAAAATTTCGTTTGGTATATAAACCTTGTGTTCACTTTTACTAACACAAAGAATATGATTACTCAATTGGTTTCTAGTAAAATACGTTTGATTTTTTCTAGTCATAACATAATTTCTCCTTTGATTTAAAAAGTTTAATTTAAATAAAAAAATGATTTAGTCAGTTTTAGACCAAATCATTTTTGTTTGAATTTTTCGCCCTGTTCTTTGTAATCTCTTAGAGCATAATTTAATTTATCATCACGAACATATAACCAAAATTTTCTTAATGTATTTTCATTCAAACCAGAACAGATATAAAAAAGTTCTTCCTGTTTCAAAAACTTATATAGATTCGTAGAGTAGCAGTAAAAATATTTTCTTTCATCATTCATTTATTTATCCCCTTACATTGATGAATATTTTAATTTCAATTGACTTGTCAAAGCCAACGAGAACACATCATCTTTAATCCCTAATTTGTATCTCATTCGTTTTTTATTCAAATCAATTACGACATTCTCGAACTTTTTCATTAACTTAAACTTCCATTGTGGTAATGATAAATCGAAACCTAATATTTCCCCAATTTCTTCTAACATCAATTCAGTTTCTAAATTTCCATCATTAACCTTAATTTTTTCTTTTATTCTATATTTGGTACTTATCTTCTGAAAATCTCTTTGACTATGTTGTTCCTGTACCTCAATCAATTCTTCCATGTCTAACATTCTAAGATAAGCATTCTGTGTTTCTTTGAACTTAGACATATAATGACCTTTATAGGTTGAATCAATCGTCAACAATAACATCTTGCCTTCTTCTGATTCTGGTAAAGGTAAATCATAATAACTCCATACTAGTAAAAGTGTTGAACCTGCCCATTTTTCTGTATAGTTATCTCGACTAATCTTAAATACTGCATTTAGGTTGGCTGACTGCTCATTAACGCTATCTCTTCTTGACAGCATTGTTACATGGTTATCCCAACACTTCCCTTTCATAAGAGCAATATCTACTCCTATGGCTTCTTTCTGACCCTCTGAATCCATAACATAGAACTCGTCAAAGGAATAGAAGTAATTAACTTCGTGTCCTGTTACTGATTCTAATACACAACAACTAAGCCATGAGTCAATGTCGTCACTCATGCATAATTGATATTCTTTCCCCTCTTCAATCCATGATGGAAACTTTTCTTTTACATCTTTTCTCATAAGATTCGTGAAAGGCAAAACCTTCACTCATCATTCACCAATTAATATTTACAATATTAAAATCTAAATCTCTCAATAAAATGCGAATTTCATTTACTCGCATACTCTCCTTTTACTCACATTGGTAAAAGGAGTTTCTATGTCTTTTCTTTCACTTCTGTCACCTAACCTTTCATTTTACTATTGGAATCTATATATGCTTTGTACTTACTAACCTTGTTTTCTGTCATTTCTGTTAAATCGTTTTCGTATTTTGACAATAATGATGGTGAACAACCAATGTATTCTGCGATATTCACTAATCTAATCTTTTGTTTTCGTCTCTTAATTACATACAAATCTTTATCATTCATTTTTATTTAGCACCTCTTTCAAAAAGTGAATTTAACTCAATTAAAAAAGAGTGAGGAAAAAATCTCCCCACTCAATAATTAGTTATCTATTACACACCTAATGTGTATTCAGCAATCGCTTTTTTTGTTGCAACCTCAAGAGTCGTTTCAGCAACAACTTGTCCTGCAACACTGTCACCAGTTTTACCTAACATTTCAAATGCAGGTTGACGTAGGTAAGCAACATTTAAAGCATTGATGTCAAATACTACTATTTTGTTTACTGGCATATGGCGGTCTAATACAAAGTTTAGACGACCATAGTTAGTGTCAATAGTTTGAACAACTAAACCAAACTCATTTGTTTGAGCCACATAGTTGTATTTGTCTTTGTAGATTTCATCAATTTGTTCTTTGATGTCAGCATTTACTAATGCGTAAACTTCACCAGTTGCAACACCTTGTTCCCATAACCTACGAGCAAGTTGTTTAACTTCTGCTTCTGTAATCACACCTGCTGTTGCACCAGTAATTTTGTTTGCAGGGTCTACGAATTGTAGAATACCATTCATTTTACGGATACCAGAAATTTCACCGTCATCTTTCACACCATTGATTAAGCGTTTTTCAATATTCACTTTTAACTCTGCTAATCTGTCGTTGATTTCGCTAGAGAATAAATCTCCAGTGTTACCTGTCGCTTGTGCTGTTCCACTAACCTTTGCAGATTTCATAAAGATTTCCATTACGTTGTTAAGTTCAGCACGAGTTCCTTCTGCAAAGTTTGTTGCTTCGCTACCTTCTGCAACAGAGATGTCATCAGTAAGGTTTAAAGTTTTCTCTCTCCAAGTGTGAATTTTTGCTGTTGCATCTTTTTGACGACCATTTGCGAGTAACAGCGTAGCAAATGGAGTATCAATTGGTGCTACCATTGCAATCTCTTTACTTAAACTAATATTTTCTTGTTTAGTTAATTTTGTAGAATCTAACATATTATCATTTCCCCTTTATTAATCAATCATTATTATTTGAAAAACTTAGACAACTTTGAACCAATCATAGATTTTGTATCTTTGTTCTTTTCAGCCAAAGAATACTTATCTGTTTGTCTATGATTTTGTGGAACATAAGCATTTGATAGTTCTCGTTTACCTAAAACTTCTTGAAACTTTTGAATCTTCTCTTGCAATTGTTTACTGTTATGTTCTTCAACAAAAATAAACTCTGCAAAGTCCTCTAACCCTGCTAATCTTAATTCAAGAATAACTTCCTTGTTCCAGAGTTCTTTCACCTTTTCTTGATGTGCAATTTCCTCTTGTGATGGTTCGTAATTTTTTGCTTTCATTTCTTCAAGTTGTTTTTTCATTTCTTCAATTAAGCGTTCCGTTTTCTCACCTAATTTTTCTTCAACAACTTCTCCTTCAACTGTTTCAGTAACTTCATCTTCGTTGCTCTCGACAACTTCTTCTACTCCATCTTTGATAACATCAGCCATTTTTTTATTTATCCCCTTTCATTGATTTAACATCAGTTTCAAATTCATTTAATCTATTGTCTATGCTTTCAACTCTCGTATTTATAGTTTCGATTCTAGTAGTTATTAAATCTAATGTATCTGTTGTCTTATCTAGGTGTGTCATTAGTTTAAATTCTCTTTCTTTGGAATCTTTTTGAGAGTTATACAAAAGCCAGACAAATAGAACTGCAAATATACCTTGAGATATAAACATATCTATTGGTAGTTCCATTCGACCAACTCCTTAGTTAATAAATACTCTTTCAAAACTACCTCTAGAGAGGATTGGCTTGTCATTATAAATGCCAGAATACTCGTAAATTAATGTCTTAGTAGTACCTTCTGGAACAATATAGTCATGTTCATACACTCCAACATCAGTTCTGTTGTCATCAGTGATAGTGATATTTTCAATTACTTCGTAAGTATCTCCATCTAAAATTCTTAAAGTAACATTTGTAACTTCTACTGGATTTCCATTAAATGTTCTAAATTTAACAACCAATCTCACTGTGTCACCTATAAATGCCATTATTCTCTCACCTCCACAAGAGTTCTGTTTTCAAGAACACTCATACTATATTGATTAGATAAGTACTCTGACAGTGTTCCATTTTCCATGTGGTAGACAATTGCTTCTATTTCAACTGGTTTTAAAGTTGGTGTTATTACTTTTCCTACTATTACATCAATGAAAGAAAGTGCTTGTCTGAGTGATTGAATTTCTCTTACAACTTCACTGTTAAAAGTGCCCACATCAGATATCACTGTTGCAGTCATTAATTTTACTCGTTTTACTAATGATTCAATGTTAGATGTTATTGGTAGAATGTATGAAGTAACTGTTTCTGCCCCAACTTTAACAACTTGCATCTGTCTAACAACACCAGATACAATATCTTTTACAAATGTTGTATTTGTCTTAGTTGCTCTGATTATTTTTTGTGCTTGTGCAGATAACTCATTAAAAGAAGAAACTATTTTCTGTGTCGCTATTTTATCTATCATTACACCAGAGTTTAGGTTGTTTATATGTGACACAATATTTCTTTCTTCTATTACAACAACCACTTTTTCTTCAAATGCTTGTAGTTTTGGATACTGACTATCTTTTAACAACCAAATGTCACTTGAGAAGTTATCAGTAAAATTACTTGCTGTTTGTAGTTGCTCTGTAGTCCAAGCAAAAACTTGATTTGTAGTATGATTTGTATTTCCTAGTTTCGTACTGTCAAAATAACAGTATAAGAATTTTGGATGATAACTAGTATTCGTAGGCAATTGCCCATAGAAACCACCAACACCATCCCAAGCATCTGTTTTGTCTGTGATTGTTCCAAATGCAAAACAGTTTGAAACTTGTGTTGTATTTTGAAAAATATAACCAGAAAACCCACCACATAACTGACCAGATTCAGTTGTAATATGAACATCTGTCCAACAGTTTGATACCTTTGAACCATTTGTAATATAACCACAAAGTCCGCCACCATAAGTAGCAGTTCCATTTAAAGTCACTGTTCCTGTCGCATAACACTCTTCAATAATACAGTTGTTTGCATAAGGCAAAGGACTTGCATACATATAATTTGTAGTTAGATTTATATTCTCGAAACCTAATTTTTTAACTGTTGCACCACTGATGGCTTCAAAAAAACCTGCTCTAATTGTTCCAGATTCAATTGTCACTGTCATATTCAATATTCTTTTACCATTACCATCAATTGTTCCACTAAATATTGCATTAGTTACTGGATGTTTTAATGGTAGTGGTGTCCAGTTACTATCACTCAAATCAATATCATTCATTAATTTGTAATGTGCTGTGTAATCATTCACGATTGCTTCTAACTCTAACCTACTTGTTATTTGATAAGGGTCTAACTCTGTACCAGTACCGAGCATCTAATCAACTCCTTATGCAATAACAGGTACTTGAATTTGGTGTTTTACAGTAAGTTGGTCGCCTGTCCCTTCCATTGTGAATGGTGTGAAAGGTTCTTCTGAATAGGCACTTCCACCAACAGCAACATCATAAATAGAAGATGAAGCAAATGTCTGAGGTAATGTAATATCAACATCAGCACCAGTAACAATTACCTGCAATTCTAACGATTGAGAATCTGCTGTATGTGTCCAAGATACACGAGCATCGGAAGGACTAAGACGTAGAACTGCAACACCAGTGTCATCTTTTAACTCAATGTATTGCCAATTTTCTTGAATGAAATCACGAATTGTTTGATAACCTTCTTGTTTAATTTCCGCCAATAGAATCACTCCTTTTGTTATAGTAAAAAACACACAAACCTATGGTAAGTGTGTTAGTGTAAACTTCATTTTTTTGAATTAAATATTAAAGAGAAAAGGAAGGATGAATCCTTCCTCGAATGAATGAAGTAGCAATTTAACTTTTTTAGGAGTAAAATACTTGCTACAGTAGTAGTTGAGATTGTGCTATACACTCGCTCATAATTAATAGTCATTGCTAGACCAAAAATTTCACTTTTGTGACTGACGTTATTATCTGTAGTATTTTCCTCTCATAACTAATAATGACTTCTATACGTAAAATTCCACCTATTTGGATTGACTCTAATAACAATAGTATTTTTCTTCTGTTAGATATGTCTGAAAAATCATTTCCTATTATTTAGTCTAAGTTCAGAATACAGATTACACATCGTCTTCTTGCTTGATTATATCTTGCAGAATATAAAAACCTGTCTGTGGTACACTCATTTAATAAATATATATGTGACTTCGTTATTTTACTTTAAAAATAGTGAATAATTAAATTACTAAACATATATTATATGAGTGTACTGTAGAAGGGTTTTTACAATTCCACATCATTTAATGGACTGTATAACTTGCCCATTTTCAAAATATCCTCTTGCTCTAGTCCTCTTAAATATTTACTCGTTATTTGAGTGTCATAATGCCCCATTAAGCGACTTAAACTATATACATCTATTCCATTTTTTAATGATTTTTGAGCGAAATAATGTCGACAATCGTGTGGTGAACATCTTACCTCTTTTCTAACCTTTGCATTTTCACAATGCTCTTTGAGAATCTTATTAATACGTGAACGGTGCAACTTTTGTGCTGATTGGTCAAGGAAATAATAATCTTCTATATCCTCTTTATTTTTATGCTTAAAACGTTCTATTTTTAAACTTTCAAACTTCCTCATGTAACGTCTCATTAATTTTGTAATGTGTACTAGACGTTGCTTACTTCCCTTTCCATGTATAAGAATATACTTAGTTGAAATGTCACTTTCTTTGATATTACATAGTTCACTTACTCGAATCCCTGTTTCAAATAAGAATATCAATATTAATTTGTCTCTAACATTTGAATAGGTTTCTTCCTTTACATCACATAAGATACGTTTAACTTCATCATCATTGAATGTAACGATTACCGCATTTTGCTCTTTCAAATTCTTAATCCGTTTCATCGGATTATCGTCTTCATCTATAAACTCTTCATCAATTAGATATTGGAAAAATACTTTAAGAGTGGCTAAATTGTTGTTTATTGTACGATTATTTTCTTTCCCTTCCTGTTGCTTATATTGAATGTATTTTTTTATATGGATTGTTCTAATTTCCTCAACATCCTCAATCTTTAATTCATTCAACACAAACAATTTAAAACGGTTTAAACGAAACATACATTGATAAATATAGTCTTTCTTTCTGCCCTGTATTTCCTGATTCAATTTAAAATCATCAATCAACTCGACTATTTTAGTCATAAAAAAACTCCCCTCTATTTACTAAATAACGTAAATAAAAGAGAGTAAATTTTTGAAACACAATCGTTGTAGGTAAACACCTTTATATCATCCTAAAACACCTTTAAACGCTTGATATGACGTGTTTATGAATGGTTATAGGAAATTATCCTATTCCCACTCAATCGTCGCAGGTGGCTTAGAAGTAATATCATACAGCACACGGTTTACGTGTTTTACTTCGTTTACAATACGCACTGAGATTTTTTCTAATACGTCCCAAGGGATACGCGCCCAGTCCGAAGTCATACCGTCGATGGATGTTACCGCACGGATACCCACTGAATAATCATACGTACGAGCATCACCCATTACACCTACCGAACGGATGTCTGGTAACACCGCGAAGTATTGCCAAATATCCCGGTCAAGACCAGCTTTTTTAATTTCTTCACGTAAAATATAATCAGCATCGCGAACGATTTCTAATTTTTCTTCCGTTACTTCACCTAGTACACGGATACCAAGACCAGGACCTGGGAATGGTTGACGCCATACCACTTCTTCAGGTAAGCCTAATTCTAGACCTAAAGCACGCACTTCGTCTTTAAATAATGTTTTTAAAGGTTCGATCAATTCAAACTTCATATCTTCCGGTAAGCCACCAACATTGTGGTGAGATTTAATCGTTTGAGCTGTTGATGTACCCGATTCAATAATATCTGTATAAAGAGTTCCTTGCGCAAGGAAGTCCATACCTTCTAATTTTGAAGATTCTTCATCAAACACATAAATAAATTCATTTCCAATAATTTTTCGTTTTTGCTCAGGGTCAGAAACACCTTTTAGCTTATTCATAAAGCGTTCACGTGCATCAATTTTGATCACTTTCATATCAAAATCTTCAGTGAAAGTTTTCATTACCTGTTCAACTTCACCTTTACGGTTTAGGTTATGGTCAACAAACATACAAGTCAATTGATCGCCGATTGCTTTATGAATCAAAACCGCTACAACAGATGAATCTACACCACCTGATAATGCACAAAGAACTTGTTTATCGCCAACTTGTTCGCGAATTTTTTGCATTTCTAATTCAATGAAGTTTGCCATTGACCAGTCGCCTTTTGCATGACAAATATCAAATACGAATTGACGTAATAAATCATTACCATAAACAGAATGACGTACTTCTGGATGGAATTGAACCGCATAAAGTCCACGTTCAACATTTTGCATAGCAGAAATTGGACAAGAGCCACTAGTTGCGATTACTTCAAACCCAGGTGGCACTTCGGTTACAAGGTCACCATGACTCATCCATACCACTTGTTCTTTTGGAAGGTTACCGAATAATTTATTATCTAGTGTGACATTAATTTCAGCCTTACCGTATTCACGATGGTCAGCACCTTCAACCTTACCACCTAAAGAATATGACATTAATTGCATTCCGTAGCAAATCCCTAAAATCGGTAACCCTAATTCAAAGATTGCCTCATCTACTTTAAATGCATTATCATCATAAACTGAATTTGGACCTCCAGAGAAGATGATACCTACTGCGTTCATTTCCTTAATCTCTTGAGCTGTAATGGTGTGTGGATGTAACTCTGAAAACACACCAAATTCACGGATACGTCTTGTGATTAATTGGTTAAATTGACTTCCAAAATCCAGTACTACAATCTTTTCTTGTTCTTTTAACAATGGAGTAGTTGACAAGTTTGACACCTCTTCTATTTTTCAAGACTACCTTTATCTAATAAACCTACTTTTATCCTTCTCGTTATAATTCATTCTTAACAGAAATGAAAGAATTACACAAAAATCGGACTAAATATTATAAAAAAACGCGTTCAAAAAGAAGTCTTTCTGACGCGTTCATAACATTCATATAAAAGCGGGTAACATTGTACAGAAAAATGCACAACAGTACCCGCCCTCATAGATAAGTTATTATGGTAACTTAGTAGAAACATCCGAACCAGATTATCAGATTTATATGAAGGCAGTCTATCGTTACTATTTTTCCTAAATTTTAACCTTACTAGTAACTAAAATCAACTGCTACTGCGATTAATTAAATATTCCCAACTTTCTTTCAGCTTACCAAAATCAATATGTTGGCTCTCTTTACCGTAAATATATTGTTCATAAACATAGGTGATTTTAGACATTTCTTCAGTTCCGAATGTATCATCCACAACTTTCGCAAAGGAATGCAAGGTTTGATCCTTCTGACGTTTTATCCCTCTTAATTCAAGCACTCTCAATAATTGTATAAACATTGTCTCAAAAGAGGATTCATTCATTACCTTTTTACGGTTCATTTGAATATAAACCTTAGGTAACCATTTTCGACGAGAAAATAATAATAATAGACCCGCCACTAAAATCGACAAATTAATGATTATAAATATTATGTGATTTTTATTAATCAAATCAATTAGTGCTACAAAGAAATTTGGACCATTCGTTTGATTAGTAGATGCTTGCGTTTCCTCTAATTCTTGCCTTTGCTCTTCTGGTGTCTGGTTCTCTTCTAATACACGCTCTTCATCTTCATTTGCAGTATCAACATCATACTCAATTGATCTCATATTCGCAAAACCAATCGTCGGTTCAAAATTTACCCAGCCAACACCAGGAATATACGCCTCTACCCAAGAATGGGCGTTATTATTCGTGATTTCATAAGTTTTTAAGTCACCTTCGGAGTGAACAACTTCACCACCGACAAATCCTTTTACCCATCTTGCGGGAATTCCTACAGAACGCAATAACACAACCATTGAAGTAGAAAAATTATCACAATAGCCTATTTTCGTTTCGAATAAAAACTGATCTACATAATCTTGATCTACTTCCGGAACAGCTACATTCTGCGTGTCATACTTAAAACCGTTTCGTGAAAAATATGTTTCAATAGCCCTAGCTTTTTGATAAGGTGTTTTTGAATCTTTCACAATGTCATTTGCTAAGTCCTCTACTCGCTTAGGAAGTTCTTCTGGAAGCTGCAAATAACGTTCAAAATCCTTAGTATCTAGCGGCTCTGTCGGCTGTGCCTGTAATTGACTATAAAGGTATGTTGGTTGACTGAATTCAACACTATAACTCTCTAATTCTAAAATACGATTATCTGCATAAGGATAAAGCTTTTCAGTACTAGTGTTCATAATTAATCCAACATTATTATGCATATCGTAAATAGACTCGTCCACATTCACTCTCTTTAATCCATAAGGCTGAAAGATAAAATCGAATGGTATTACCTGTCTTATATAGGCTACTTGTGTATCTTCTTCCGGTCCCTTAGGCAAAGAATAGTCAATTTCTTCTCTCATATTCATATAAGTAGATTCAGTAGGTGTGTAAATCGATTGTTCCCAACCTTTTGAAGTATAAAAATCTTTCGTTTCTACACGCCAATACTGCTTCGACTCTGTAAGCGCCCTAAATACGACCGTATCATCCGGAACAAATGATCCGCCGAGCCTACTATCATTGGTCCCATAACCTACCTTGGATACACCTTCACCTTCATCATTCTCTCCACCTTGTCCAGTTGCTGCCTTAATATAAGGTACCGGATCAGGCCATTGTGGGTCTGATTTCGGTAATATAATCCCTAAAACACTTGCAAGTCCAATTATCAAAATCGAAGGAATGATTAAATTTAAATAACGGTGCCATTGGATCGATACATTTGTTTGAGTTATTAATCGTTTTACGAATAGGAAAGCTGTCATTATTAGCCCTAATAGAACCACTTTCACCATAGCGTATGAACCATCATACTCAGTAAATGTGTCTAGTGTTGCAATGAAGAATATCGTTAAGATCAAGAAGTAAAATATCGATTTTCTAATCGTAATCCAATAATGAATCAAATAGATTAACATCCAAATTAATACAAAGAATAAAAACGTTCGGAACGGGTCAGTTATTTCTAGCCATTTTCCCGAAAAAACTGTTATTAAATTAAACTGCATTTCATATAGAAGAAACCCTATTCCATCATAAGAGAACAAAGATAAGTTACTGTATACTGTTATAATAAACCATGCAATATAAATTAATTTAACAATCCAGGATATTATAAAATGGATATTAAAAAGACTTATGACTAAACAAATGCCTATAAATGCCAAGATCAACTCGACATGTCCCGTTTTCGTTAAATTCATAATTGGAAGTAACCATTCTTGTAATATAAAAAATATCACAAGATAGTAAAGAGCGAGCTCGATTAAATTAAATGTTTTTGTTCTCACGGTTTTACCACCTCCGTGAAAGCATTTTGGAATTGTTCTCTACCGATGTGAATGACTTTTAAATTTGGATAGTTTCTTTTTATTATCACATTCCCATCTGTCACAACAAAACAAATTGCACCCCGCATTACACTCGTACCTTTTGTGAAAAAATGAGACATCTCTTCGGAAAAATTAGAAGTAATAAATAAAAATGTGGCTGCACTTAAATTTTTCAATTCCTTTGTTAAAATCGTATAAATTGTTTCATTGGCATCCGGTTGAACGGTTGCTAAATGTTGTATAACCTTTTGAAACTGGCTTTGAGTTTTAATATTCGGAAAGTAGCTTCTGGTTAAACCATAGGATAAAAAAGAAATGTCTCCTTGGTTTTTTACAACACTTTGCAAAATAGAAGCCGCTAAGTCTACAATCTCTTCAAAATTGTAAGCAACTGTCCTATCAATACAAAGGAAAGTATGCTGAGATGTACGATCCTCAAATTCCTTAGTACGAAGTGTTTCATTTTTTGCAAAGGACTTCCAATGGATCCACGAAAATCGATCTCCAGCTTGATAATCCCTAATCCCCGTAACCATTGATGTATCTTTAACAATCGAAACTGAGGATTCAATACCACCATGATCAAATTGCATTTGAATTGGCTGATATTTTAAATGCGTTAATTTAGGATAGACTGTAAAAGTTTGAACATCGCTGACCGTTCGATTTCGAACCGCCCAGCCGAAAAAGTCAGCAACAGAAATTTCTAAACCATGAAAAGCCAATTGTCCACGGTTTAAATTCCGTAATTCATATGTCCATTCAAAATTACGCTTCCAACCCACTATAAATATATTACTTAGCTGCCCGTCTAATTTATCAATCATTTGTTTGTCCATGTCTATCTCTCGAACAGTGAGGAATAGTAGCGGAAACCATGTTTTATTTTGAAAACGTACCGTTACTCGAGCACTATCTCCTCTTTCTAAATGAAACGGTTTTATTTCTCTTTGGACATTTTGAATATTAATTGGCACGACGGATAAAAGAAAAGAGTATAGCAAAAACGGAATCAGAGCATAAAATAGAAACCAGCTTACAAATCCACCTTGAAACATCGCATAGCTAAACGTTATAACCATTAACAAAAATATGAGAATAGAACGACTTAAACTTCTTACTATTGGTTTGACCTTCATCATTTTTCAGCAAACCTTTTTATCGGAACAACTGCTTTTGCCAAAATGCGTTGCAGAACTCCATCCTGTGTAATCCCCTCATATCTTGCTTCCGGTCTTAAAATAATACGATGAGCAAATACATACGGCGTTAAATATTGAACATCATCTGGTATTACATAGTCTCGATTTTGCATTTTTGCATAGGCTTGGGATGCCTTCATCAGAGCAATGGATGCACGGGGGCTAACACCAAGATATACTTCACTTACTTTTCTGGTTGCTCTTGCTATTTGAACAATATAACTTTTTACAGAATCTTCTACATATACACTTTTTACTTCTTCTTGTAATGTAAGCAATTCTTCCAAGCTTATAACAGAATCCAAGTCGACAATCGGCTCATTATTTTCTGCACGACGAAGCACTTCCACCTCTTCTTGTGGTGATGGATAGCCCATTTTTATTTTCAACATGAAGCGGTCCAGCTGAGCTTCTGGTAATGGGTACGTTCCTTCATACTCAATAGGATTTTGAGTAGCCATTACAAAAAACGGTTTCGGTATTTGAATTGTTTGACCATCAATGGAAATCGAAGCTTCTTCCATACTTTCCAATAGTGCAGATTGAGTTTTTGGAGAAGTTCTATTAATTTCATCAGCTAAAATAATATTTCCTAAAATCGGACCAGGCCGGAACTCAAATTGTAATGTTTTTGAATTATATATTGAAACACCGATTACATCTGATGGTAGTAAATCTGGAGTAAATTGAATGCGTTTAAATTGCGCTCCAACAGATTTTGCAAGCGCACGAACCATCATTGTTTTCCCAACACCCGGGACATCTTCAAGCAGTACATGACCACCTGCAAGCATTGCAACAACACTTAGTTCTGCTACTTGTCGTTTTCCTATCATAACTTTTTCTATATTTTCAATAATTGATTCAATCTTATTATGCATCGTCAACCAGCCTCCCAACAATTCCACGCAACATTAGTCAGAATATACAAAAAAATCTACTTCAAGCATATCTAAAACCATAGCTTAATACAACTAATTGGAATTGTATATAAGGTTTTAGCATTATATAACAAATACTATATATTCTTAAAATCCCTAATTAATGTTAAATTTATACAAAATCTATAAAAAAAGACTATACCTTTTTACATTAGGTACAGTCATAATTTAAAAGTTTTTCTATCATCACACTTCGATATGTTGTCATCAAATAAACGGAGTTCTTTCTTATTTTATATAGACGTTCGGTAAGTGTGAATTCGATTTTTCTTTGTCATTCTATTCAACTTGGCAAATCGTTGCAAAAAGCTATTTTGTATATCAACAACAGCATGAACATCACTTTGAATCCCTTTAACGATTAGCCTCTGATCATTTTTTCGTAAAACTCTCTTTTGAACCTTTTGCTTTTCATCATCACGTTTACGCCTTCCTTGCTGTTGATTATGCCTTTGTCTATTTTCCGCATTTTCCTCCATTAAACGAAATACCTGTTCATTCGTATGTAAGTACTGTCTTGAATTCCGGAAAATACTACTTGTTGCTGCACTGACTCTAGAAGTTTTCATTTTCACACTTACCTCCTTTGCAGTTAACTTCATTACTAATCTATTCTTTTTATCGGTACAAATTACCTAAAATAAAGAAAACCAGACTTTTTTTGTATTGTCTGGTTCCATCAAAATTTTACGACACTATCTCCAAAAATCATCAAATATCGTAATAGGTGTATGTCTTTTATGCTGCGACCTAATGAAATATCCTTCAATAATGTTCCTTACGTTTTCAGGGACTTCTTTACCTTCTAAGTAATCATCAATTTCATCGTAAGTAACCCCTAGTGCTGTTTCATCCGGCAGTGCAGGTCGCTCTTCTTCCAAATCAGCAGTAGGCGTTTTTAAGTAAAGATGTTCAGGACAGCCTAGGAAAGACAATAATTGTTTTCCCTGACGTTTATTTAATCGGAAGATAGGTGTTAGATCGACACCGCCATCACCATACTTTGTGAAGAATCCTGTAATAGCCTCCGCAGCATGATCAGTCCCAACTACAACCGCCCCTTTCATCGCAGCGATAGAGTATTGAACTTTCATACGTTCACGAGCCTTTTCATTCCCCTTTGCAAAGTCACTTAATAGAATACCTGCTTCCGCAAGGGAATTTACACTAGCATCAACTGCCCGCTTAATATTTACCGTTACTACTTCCGTTGGTTGTATGAAAGCAATGGCATCCTGAGCATCTTGTTCATCTGCTTGGACACCATAAGGCAACCGTACTGCATAAGTAGAGTATTTATCATCGCCTACCTCTGCATTCAGTTCATCAACAGCTATTTGTACTAATTTTCCAGTAAGCGTAGAGTCTTGACCACCACTAATCGCAATAACAAATCCCTTTAGAAAGTTATGCTTTTTTGCATATTGCTTTAAGAAATCAACGGATTTTCTAACTTCTTCCTCTGGATCTATTACCGGAAGTACTTTCAACTCTTGAATAATTTTTTTTTGTAAATCATTCATTTTCAGTCCCCCTTAAATGTTCCATATTTCGGACCATATTGCTAATTTCTTGAATATTCCTCATCTTGTTATCCCAACATTTTTGGCTTAAATCTACAGGATATTCTTCTGGATTTAATGATCGCTTATACTCATCCCATAATAACTCCAAACTTTCGAATGCATACTTTTGCATTTCTAATACAGACGGACTCTCATATATAACTTCCCCATCATCAATTACTTTTTGATGCAGATTTTTCGCATCGAAGTTTGTAACAAATTTCGAAACAAACGTATGAATCGGATGGAACATTTTAATACGCTCTTCTTCTTGCGGATTTTCGTCTGCCATAGTGATATAATCACCCTCCGCTTTCCCATTCTCTCGATCAATAATACGATAGACATGCTTCAAGCCAGGTGTAGATACTTTTTCAGCATTCGAAGTAATCTTAATCGTATCTTCTAGTACACCTTCATCATTTTCAATTGCTACCATTTTATATACCGCACCAAGCGCAGGCTGATCGTATGCAGTAATCAACTTCGTTCCAATACCCCACGAATCAACCTTTGCACCTTGAGATTTTAGATTTAAGATTGTATATTCATCTAAATCGTTGGAAACGATAATTTTCGCCTTTGTAAACCCGGCTTCATCTAACATACGACGAGCTTCCTTTGATAAAAAGGCTATATCACCACTATCTAAACGTATACCTATAAAATTGATTTTATCGCCCAATTCCTTTGCAACACGAATGGCATTTGGTACACCTGATTTTAAAGTATTGTACGTATCTACTAAAAAGACGCAATCTTTATGTCTTTTTGCATAAGAATGAAATGCTGCATATTCATCTTTATAAGCTTGAACCATCGCATGGGCATGTGTCCCAGAGACTGGAATATTAAACCTTTTTCCTGCACGTACGTTTGATGTTGAATCAAAGCCACCAATTATTGCTGCCCTCGCACCCCAAATTGCAGCATCCATTTCCTGTGCTCTTCGTGTTCCAAATTCTGCAGCACTTTCATTTGCAATAATATGTTTGATACGGCTAGCCTTTGTAGCAATAAGCGTTTGATAGTTGACGATATTTAATAATGCCGTTTCAACTAATTGAGCTTCAGCTAATGTTGCTTCAACCCTTATAATTGGTTCATTAGCAAATACAACCTCGCCCTCAACCATCGAATACACCGAACCAGTGAAACGCACCTTTTTTAAATACTCTAGAAAGTCATCATTGTAGCCAAGTTCATATTTCAAATAAGAAAGATCGGATTCACTAAAATGAAAATTCTTTAAGTATTCTAGGATTCTTTCAAGCCCCGCAAAAATCGCATAACCATTTCCGAAAGGTAATTTTCGAAAATAAAGTTCAAATATCGCTTTACGATCATGAATTCCATCAGCCCAATAACTTTCCGCCATATTGATTTGATACAAATCAGTGTGTAATGTTAAGCTATCGTCTTCGTACTTTGATTTCATAAGAAGCCCCTTCTTCCAATATCATAATTAGTCATAGTATACACTATTTGGTTTTAAACGAAGAAACGATTAGGAAGAAATTTCATAAATTAATATATGGCCTCCTTCTTATTATTAATTAAAAACAGAGCGGAGTAAAGTTATTAATGTTAAGTTTTATTACATATAAACAACGACAATCACAAATAAAACTCTTTTGTCAGGATTTTTAACAAAGTTTTTTAAAAAAGAGGTTGTTTTTTTTATAAATCCATTTTATCATGTTATATATACTTACATTACATTTCAACTTAGTGTTACATGTTAAGTTTACAATTCCTTTTTATTTCATTCTTTTTTATAACTTATTTTCTAGTGAATAACTAGTCTTGCCCCCCTTAGCAATCTAGTTTTCATAAATTATTTTAAAGCTAGCTCGCGCCCCCAAACACCTCGAGCTAGCTTTTTTATTATTTATAAAAATTTTCATTGTATGTTCCTTGAAAAATTCTACATTTCCAATATACTAAGATTGCATTCTATACTTAGGAGAACTATATGGAAGAATTTGAAGAGGCTATACAATTTCTAAATGTCAGTTATGAGTTAGGATCATTATCCATTCTGAAAAATATTTCAGGAACAATCTATAAGGGGAAAATTACTACACTCGTTGGCCCTTCTGGTGCTGGTAAAACAACCTTATTAAAATTGTGCAATGGGTTAATTTCTCCTACAGCAGGAAAACTACATATAAATGAGAGATCTATCCTTTCTTATGAACCTACCGTCTTAAGAAAACAAGTTGGTATCGTATTACAAAACGCACCAATTATTCGAGGAACAGTATTTGATAACTTAAATTTACCACTTGTTCTTATGAAAAAAAGTTTATCTGTGGAGGAAGCTCTAAATTACTTGAAAATAGTTGGTCTCGATGAGGATATCTTGTCTAGAAAGGCATCAGATTTATCCGGGGGTCAAAAACAGAAATTGGCGATTGCAAGAACTTTGATCAATCAATCAGAAATATTATTATTAGATGAAATTACGGCATCTCTAGACCCAGTATCATCAAAAGAAATTGAACAACTAATCTTAAAATTAAACAAAAAATATAGCGTAACTATTGTTTGGATTACACATAATATTCATCAAGCAAAAGAAATTGGGGATTTTGTTTGGTTTATGAAGGATGGACAGTTAATCGAAAATGGAGAAAAGACGATTTTAAACTTTACTAATAACGAGAATATCCAGCGTTTTATAAAAGGAGAGCTTTGAGTATGTCATATGCTACTTTAGCTTTAACTCTAATCTTTGTGCTCCTACCTCTTTTATTATCTAAAACGTTAAACTTAGGTCTCGAAAAAGATACGATTATAGCAACTGTCCGTTCCACAATTCAACTTTTAGCTATAGGATATATTTTAAAATTTGTTTTCGATTCCAACAGTCTTATTTATATTTTTTTAATGATAGTGTTAATGATTTTCGCAGCAACTTTAAACGCTCGTAAAAAAGGAAAAGCAATTAAAGGGATTACTTGGAAAATCGCACTTACGTTGAATACAGTTGAAATTGTTACGCAAAGTATATTACTTGGGTTAGGGATTGTTCCAGCAACCGCACAGTATATTATCCCAATCAGTGGAATGCTCATTGGAAATTCGATGATTCTTTCAATACTATTTTTAAATCGATTTACTGCTGAAATTGAAGCTAATGAGGATGCGATCGAATTAGTTTTATCCTTAGGAGGAACGCCAAAACAAGCAGTTCACACACAATTACGGAATGCTATTAGAGCAAGTATGATACCAACGATAGAAAGTCAAAAAACTATAGGCCTTGTACAATTACCCGGAATGATGAGTGGACAAATTATCGGGGGAGCTGATCCTGTTGTAGCAGTACAATTCCAAATATTAATTATATTTGCGTTGTTAACTAGTGCTGCAATTTCAAGTATATTAATTGGTTTTTTATCTTATCCAACCTTATTTAACGATAGAATGCAATTGATTCATAATTCTATTCAAAAATAATTAGAAAATTTAATCTATTGGTAAATTACGACTATTTTCTAACGAACTATGCTATAATTTTATTAAAAAAAGGAGCTAAAAATTATGCCAATATTAAGAGATTTTTTCATTAAATTATCCGAAAACCAATTACTAAATAGTGCCGCACAACGATACGGCTTAAAATTAGGTGCTCAAAGTGTTGTTGCTGGAACAAACATTCCGGAAGTTATCGAAAGCATGAAAGAATTAAACAGACAAGGCATTTCATGTACTGTTGATAACTTAGGTGAATTCGTTTACGAACGTTCAGAAGCTATTAAAGCAAAAGAACAAATTTTAGAAGTAATCGAAGCAATTCACGAAAATGGTGTAGACGGACATATCTCTGTTAAACCATCTCAACTTGGTTTAGATATAGATTATGATTTCTGCTATGAAAACTTAATGGAAATTGTTGGTAAAGCTCATGAATATAATATGCATGTTAACTTCGACCAAGAAACATATGCACGCCTTCAACCAACATTTGATTTAATGGAGAAAATATCAGAAACTTATGACAATGTTGGAAGTGTTATTCAATCTTATTTCTTCAACGCTAAAGAAAACGTAGAAAAGTATAAAAACTACCGTTTACGTATTGTAAAAGGTGCTTATAAAGAACCTGCTGATGTTGCTTACCAAGACAAACAAGATATCGATTTAAACTTTATTGAGATTATCGAATATCATTTATTACATGGTAAATTCACATCAATCGCAACACATGACCACAACGTAATTAATCATGTAAAACAATTTGTTAAAGATAACAACATTTCTAAAGACAAATTCGAATTCCAAATGCTATATGGATTCCGTAAAGATATGCAATTAGACCTTGCTAAAGAAGGATATAACTTCTGTACGTACGTACCATTCGGAAGCGACTGGTATGGTTACTTCATGCGTCGTCTTGCAGAACGTCCACAAAACATCAATCTTGTAACAAAACAAGTTTTCAATAAGAAAACAAACACAGTTCTTGGTGTAGCTGCTGCTGCATTCTTCTTAGGACGTTTAACTAAAAAAAATAAATAAGCTTTGATTATTAATAAAAGGCTAACCATTATGTAAATTCGCATAATAGTTAGCCTTTTTTAATTAGTATTGCTTTATTTGTTCCAGCCTTTTTCTTTAAATCTTGAGATTGCTTCGATTCGATTCCCTACACCTAGTTTGTCTAGTATTGTGGAAATATAATTACGAACAGTCCCTGTTGATAAATAAAGTTCAGAGGCAATCTCTTTCGTAGTTTTCCCTTCAGCCACTAGCTCCAAAACTTGGCTTTCTCTTTCAGTTAGCGGGTTCTCACTATCATCCTCATAAACAAAATCTACTAGTTCAGGAGCAAATATTCTTCGACCATCCATAATTGTACGTATAGACTGAACAAGCTCTTCGATAGGGCTATCCTTTAGTAGATATCCTCTTACACCTGCTTTTCTAGCCCTTTCAAAATAGCCGGGTCTAGCAAAAGTCGTCAATATAATGATTTTGCAGTCATATTGCTGTTCGAATAAAAATTCTGCAGCATCCAGACCTGTTTTTCCAGGCATTTCTATGTCCATGATACAAATATCAGGCTGTAATTGTTCAACTAGCTGAATTGCTTCCTCACCGTTTTTAGCAAGTCCCACTACCTTCATATCATCTTCCATATTCAATAGCGATTTCATCGCGCCAAGTAACATTCCTTGATCCTCAGCGATTACAATTCGAATCATATCATTCACTTCCTTCTTGATGTGTAATGGCAAGTGGAACACTTATATTAAGCCTTGTACCTTTATCACTTTCAATTGTTAGCGTACCGTTGATAAATTCGAGTCTTTCTTCCATTCCTCTTAAGCCGTTACCATATAAAATATTCGAGAGATCCATACCCTTTCCATCGTCAATAATTGTGATGGTTATATCATTATCATTTTGTTTTACTATTATTTTACAACTTTTCGCACCACTATGCTTTACAATATTTGTTATTGCTTCTTTTAAACACATACTTAAAACATTTTCGATTAATACAGGAATTTTTAATTTATGAATATCCCCATTTATTTCATACCGAATTTCAGCAGCCTTTAGTATTTGTTCAATACGAACCAGCTCTTGACCGATAGTAGTTGCACGCATGTTTGAAACAAGTTCACGTACTTCTTTTAATGCAATACTCGCCGTTTGGCGTATATCTTTAATCTCAGAAATGGCTTGTTCATCATTCTTCTTCACTAGTCTATTTGCTAATTCACTTTTTAAAACGATAAGAGATAATTTTTGCCCTAACGTATCATGCAAATCACGTGCAATTCGCTGGCGTTCCTCAAAAATGATAAGCTCTGCAATCCGTTCCTTCGCCACCTCAAGTTCCCCAACTAAATTTTCTCTTTTGTTGCGACTATATAGTGTAAAAGGTAATAAAACAACACCTATTACAGTAATTATAATAAACGGTGTTTGAGAGATGAATAAATGGAGTCTAAAAAAGTACCCTGCCACAATGGCTAAAACTGTAATACCTATATGCAATCCATACATTATATAAAACCCTACTGCATTTCGAATATTGCCGATAAAAAACGCAGTAAAAAGTGACAAATAGGCATATCCAAACATTAAAGTCATGACAACATTTAATACCATCTCAAAGCTTATCCACATATAGACAAGACCATTTTTAGAATTAAACGAGAACCAATGAGATAGGAAATATATCAGTATTAAAATAATACCAATATAAATTTGAATATATGAATACGTTCGAATAATAAAGTAAAAGGGCATAATACAAAAAATAACCCAAACATATATACTAACCCAAGGATTTTTAGGGAATAACGTGTACCAACTATGCATTTTAAACCTCACAGACTGTTTGTTTTCATTTATTATAACAGCACTTCATTTTCTTGACACATCATCCATTTCAACCTTTCCTTTTCTGATTTTTCAATCTAAGAAAAATGTCTCAAAAGTAATAAAATACTCTTGAGACAATCTAGACTAGGCATGGATTGATTTATTTTTAACACGCACTTTCTTTTCAACTTCTTTAAAAGATACGAATCTTTTTTGATTAGGGTCATAAAGCTTATATCGAATAGACTCTAGACTCGTTCGAAGTGTAATAGTCGTTGCTTTTTGTAACGGTGGAATAGATTTGTGAGCCTCTTCAAGGTTATAATTCGGAACTCTTGGAGCTAAATGGTGAACGTGATGATAACCAATGTTTCCTGTTACCCATTGTAACACCTTTGGCAATTTATAAAATGAGCTACCTTCTACTGCGGCTTTAACAAAATCCCACTCTGGGTCATATTCAAAATACGAATCTTCATACGTATGTTGGATATAGAACAACCAAATTCCAAGGGATCCAGCGATAAATATCGTAACCCCATGAACTAATAAAAAGGAAGTCCACCCAAAGAAATATATGAGTGCCGCGCAAATAAGAAGCATCATAATGTTGTTAAAATATGTGTTCATTCGCTCTTTCTTTTTAGCATCTTTACTATTAAAACGGTTTAACACAAGCACTAAATAGATTGGACCTAATCCAAACATAACAAGTGGGTTACGGTAAATCCGATATGCAAGTCTACCTAATTTTGATTTTGCTAAATATTCATCGACCGTTAGCATATCAATATCACCAATTCCACGTTTATCCAAGTTACCACTAGAAGCATGATGGATTAAATGCTCACGTCTCCATTTGGAATATGGGAAAGACGTTAGTATACCCGTTATATTTCCAAGGATATCATTCGCCTTCTTATTTTTAAAAAAGGAACCATGTGTACAATCATGAAAAATAATAAAGGTTCTAACTACAAATGCTGAAGCTAAAACGCTACACGCTACCGCAAGCCATGGAGAAAACTGGACAACAGTATATCCTAGTCCCCAAATGACAAGAAGTGGAAGTATTGTATTAATCATCTGAAGTGTACTTTTATTTCTTTCTGATTTAGCAAAAGGTGCAACTTCTTTGCGTAATTGTTTCGTTTTTTCTGCATCAGACATTTTCAATATATTTCCCTCTTTCACACTAGATTGTTAATTTTATCGTAAAGTAAGAAGCTCGCAAGTAATAGAAGCAAACATCATTATATATTGATTACGAATGTCATAAGACAATGCTAAAATTTTATGCATCCCTCCTCAATTCGACCTTTCACGCTTTCCTAAATGTATTATTAGAAATGTTTCTCTTAATATTCGTGATGTTTGTCATATATGACATTTGTCATATATGACATTTGTCATTTGATAAGACGATTTGAGTTTTTGCATAAAAAAAATCTACTCTCCTGTTGTTGGAGAGCAGATTTCAAATCATTTATTAACAATATCGAATGAGCCAATTACTCATATTAGTTTTCATTTGGGATGTCTGGTCCTTTTAAGTCTAACTGATAGTAGACGATATCTAACCAGCGACCGAATTTGTAGCCTGCGTTATTAATTTTTCCATTATAGTAAAAGCCAAGCTTTTCGTGCGCGATAATACTGCCTTCATTGCTAGAGTCAATACAAGCTATTATCGTTTTAACTTGTCTTTGCTCTGCTTCAGCAATTAAGTGTTTTAATAGTTTTGTGCCAATACCTTTTCTTTGATGATTATTATGTACATAGACAGAATGTTCAACTGTATACTTATATGCTGGATATGGTCGGAATTGAGAATAGGTTGCAAACCCAGCAATTTCACCATCTTCTTCAAAAACAAAACTTGGATCATTGTTTTGTTGTTTTGCATTAAACCATTCAATTCTTTGCTCGATTGTTTCAGGTGAATATTTATAAAGGGCTGTCGTGTTTAAGATTGCGTCATTATAAATTTCATTTACTACTTCTAAATCTTCTAATGTCATTGGTCTAATCATTATCTAATCACCTCATATGAATTTAATAGCTTAATTTTTTAATAATATTGGCTAAAAGTAATGAACGCTCTACTAATGATGGAATTTCTAAATATTCTTCATCACTATGAGCATTACCACCTACTGGACCTAATCCATCTAATGTCGGTACGCCCACATTGGAAGTAAAAGAAGCGTCAGAATTTCCCCCTGTAGATACATCCTTTAGTTCAACTTCCATCTCTTCTCCAACCTCTTGAACTATTTCAAGAAGACGATTGGTTCCTTCGTTTTTTACCATTGGCGAACGATGAATGCCACCTTCTAATTCAAGGATGGCTCCCGGGACATCAGAAACGGAACAGATTTTCCGAATCTCTTGGTCTATCCAAATACCTTGTTCGGCCTGATCAATTCTTATATCGATTATCGCCTCAGCATATGGACAGATCACATTTGCCGATTCTCCACCTCTTATAATACCAACATTGACATTGATTCCATCTGATGCTTTATTGAGCTTTTGAAGTCTAACAACTTTATAAGATAATTCTTCAATCGCACTAATTCCCTCTTCCGGTGAAATTCCTGCATGAGAAGCTTTCCCATAAACCTTTAAAATATAATGCCCTCCACCTCTACGTGAACTAACCAACGAACCATCAGGACGTGCTGGTTCCATCACAAGAGCATATTGTTTACCTAATGATACATTTTCTATTAATACATGAGAAGTAGTTGAACCAATTTCTTCATCGCTATTGAAAAAAAGATGTACATTTTTTACAGCTTCTTCTTCTCCATTTTTAATTAATGCCTTTATAGCATATAGAAGTGTGACGTGACTTCCTTTCATATCAATTACTCCAGGACCGTAAGCTCTTGAACCGCGAATCATAAATGGTCGCTCCTTCACAGTACCCTCTTTAAATACTGTGTCAAGGTGACCTAAAATGACGATTTTTGGATTTTTCGCTTCTTTATGTCGTAAGAAAAGATGATTCCCAACCTCTGTCTGATGTACTGCATCAATGGTGAAATTTAATTGCTTGTACTCATTACTAATTAATTTCCCAACCGCATCTACACCTTTTTTATAATGACTTCCTGAATCTTTATTTACGAGCCGCTCAAGCATCAGTAACATCTCTTGTTCCTTAGACTTTAAATACGACAACAATCCATCATTTCCTTTCCATTTTTGCTAATCTAGTTAGTATTAGTCATATGTGAATCAGAGAGGATTATGAAAATCCTCACTGAAAAACTACTTCTCCCTTCCTTCCGTTCATTGGATAAAAGCATGCTACCTCGTGGCCTAGTTCATATTCTACTAATTTAGGCTCTTCCTTTTTACATAACTCTGTTGCAATCGGACATCTTGTATGAAATCTACAGCCAGCAGGAATGTCCACGTTTGAAGGTACATCACCATCTAATATCATTCTCTCTCGCTGATCACGTACTGTTGGATCTGGTAGTGGAACAGCAGAAACCAAGCTAACGGTATATGGATGTAGCGGCCTTTCAAACAACTGATCTTTTGTTGTAATCTCCACAATCTTTCCGAGATACATGACGGCAATCCGATCGCTAATATATTTTACTGCTGGTATACCATGGGCAATAAAAATAAACGTTAAATTATAATCCTTTTGAAGCTGGATTAATAAATTTAATATTTGCGCTTGTATGGATACATCTAAAGCAGAAACGGGTTCATCACAAATAATAAGTTTTGGTCTTAATGCGATGGCTCTCGCAATTCCAATTCTTTGACG
Source organism: Lysinibacillus sp. PLM2 (assembly GCA_023168345.1). Taxonomy (NCBI): domain Bacteria; kingdom Bacillati; phylum Bacillota; class Bacilli; order Caryophanales; family Bacillaceae; genus Lysinibacillus; species Lysinibacillus sp. PLM2. Next base: position 3,533,572 of record AP025689.1, read on the forward strand.
TTGCCCTCCACTAAACTCATGGGGATAACGATTAAGGTAGGATATATCTAATCCGACCGCCTCCATTAACTCAGTCACTTCTTGATCAATCTCTTTCTTTGATTTTTTTGTATGCGTTCGAATTGGTTCTGCAATTATATCCTTCACTCGCATTCTTGGATTTAGAGAAGAAAACGGATCTTGAAATACCATTTGTATGTCTGATCGTAAATTTCTTAGTTCTTCTTTTGTTAATTCATCAAAGTTTTTCCCGTTAAAGATAATAGTACCTTTCGTTTTTTCGAGTAAATGGACGAGCAAATTCCCCGTTGTTGATTTGCCACAGCCTGATTCTCCTACAATACCAAGAGTTTCTCCCTCGTAAACATGAAAACTAATGTCGTCTACTGCTTTTAAATACTTTTTTGAAGTAAATCCCTCTTTTGCTTCAAAATATTTAGCAAGCCCTTTTACTTCTAATAGAATGTTTTGATCATTCATTTAGCTCACCTCCTTCATCCACTAACCAACACCGTGTAAAATGTTGAGATTCAAATTGGATTAACGGTGGATTTTCTTCGTAGCATTTCTCCATCGCAAGTGGGCAACGCGGATTAAACCTACACCCCTTTGGCATGGCGGTCGGCGATGGTACTGTTCCTTTAATCGATTCCAGCTCCTCATGTTTTTCATATAGTTTAGGTGTACTATTCAGTAAACCTTTCGTATATGGATGATTTGGGTTCTTAAATAGGCTAAAAACATTCGTATATTCTACGATTTGTCCTGCATACATTACCGCCACATGATCAGCCATCTCGGCAACGACTCCTAAATCATGGGTAATTAACAAGATGGCAGTTTGGTTTTCTTTTTTCAGGTTTTTCATTAGTTCTAATATTTGAGCTTGAATCGTTACGTCTAATGCTGTCGTTGGTTCATCTGCAATTAACAATTTCGGTTTACAGGATAAAGCCATCGCAATCATGACACGCTGACGCATACCACCGCTCAATGTATGCGGATAACTATAATAAATCTTTTCAGCCCTTGGAATACCAACATGATTTAATAACTCAATTACCTTTTGTTTCGTTTCATTTTTATCGAGCCCCTGATGTAACCGGATAGATTCCCCGATTTGATTACCAATTGTAAATAAAGGATTAAGGGAAGTAAGAGGTTCCTGAAAGATCATTGTAATCTCGTTTCCTCTTATTTTGCGATATTCTTTCTCTTTTATTTTGGTTAATTCTTTATTCTCCAATTGAATACTACCCTTTTCGATTACTCCTGGTTTTTCAATTAATCCCATTATTGATAGCGCAGTGACACTTTTTCCGGAACCTGATTCCCCTACAACAGCTAATGTTTCACCCTTTCTTACTTGAAGGGATACACCGTTTACTGATGGAACGTATCCCGAAGTTGTTTTAAAAGATGTATGCAAATCGTCTACCTTTAAAACTACATCCAATACACTCATATGCTCCCTCCTTACTTTTCCGTTCTTGGATCAAGGACATCTCGAAGCCAATCCCCTAAAAAGATAATGCCAAGTACTGTAATTGTTATAGCAACACCAGGTAAAGTAGCTAACCACCAGCTCGTCGCTAAGTAATCCCGTCCATCGCTTAAAATACCTCCCCAAGAAACTGTAGGTGGTTGAATACCTAATCCTAAGAAACTTAAGGATGCTTCTAATAAAATGGTAGAGGCAACACTTAATGTAGAAATGACTATAAAAGAAGACATTACGTTTGGTAAGATATGACGTATTATAATAATGTAATTTTTTACACCAATTGTTCGAGCAGCTTTAACAAATTCCCGTTCCTTTATTGATAAAGTCTCTCCTCGAACGACACGCGCATATGCCACCCAATTGGTTATACCAATAACAACTATCAGTGTCGGAACACTTGAATCAAAGATTGCTAGAAATACGAGGGCAAATAATACATTCGGAATGGCTAAAAATGAATCGACTAACCTCATTAAAATCATATCGACCCAACGTCCATAAAAACCTGATACGAGCCCTGCGATAATCCCGATGATTCCCGCTAACACCACCGCTGATATCCCAACGAGCAATGACACTTGAGAACCGTAAATGATGCGACTTAGAATATCCCGACCAAGGTTGTCTGTACCGAGTAGATGATTTGGATCACTGCCCTCTATCCAAATTGGCGGTTTTAGCATTTTAGTTGGATTAATTTGAGCAGGATCGTACGGAGCTAAGAAAGGAGCAAAAATCGCCACAAAGACAACGAGGAGTACAATAAGTAATCCAACAAAACCAGTTTTACTTTTTAAAAGAGATTTAAATAATCGAAAACGAGTAGACTTCGTACGAACTGTGTGCGTCTTTTCTAAACTTTGTTCCATAGCTTCACCCCTCAATCATATTTCGTATTGTCAAAAATAATTTATATAAATCGCTAATAAATGTTGATTTTACAGTCTATTAAGCAAAAAACTTGCCACCCCCTTAATTTTGGTGTTAGTTGAGGTTACCACACACAAAACTACCCAAAAAGGAAGTGACAAGTTTGTACCCTCAATTATTAGCGTATTTAATTGAATTTATCAAGTACCAATCAGAAATAATTAAAATTTTAATGATCCTAGTGTTTGGTAAGTCTGTGGGAAGTGTGCGTCCCGAACAGCCAATCAATAAAGAATACCGTAAGTTACAGGTCGATGAATTACCGATTATCCAACAACTTGAGAAGGTATCCTTTCAGGATATCAAACAAGCCTATTTCGCTAAACACGGTAAAGAATTAAAGCCTGTGCGAAGACATGCCAAATCGAAAACGAAAGTGCCAGAAAATCTCTACTGTCCAAAGTGTGGTGCACCTGCGGCGTATTTGTATGCCAATAATGGCGCGAATGGTCAATATCTTTGTAAGGCATGTGATTGCTTATTTAATCAACAAAATCGATACAAGAAAGAAGTTATTTTTCGTTGCCCTCACTGTATGAAGGCGTTAGAAAAAGTTAAGGAACGAAAAGACTTTCACGTCTGGAAGTGTAAATATAATCAGTGTTCTTTTTATCTATCCAATATCGATAGAATGAGTAAGGAAGAAAAAGCTCGGTTTAAACATGATCCACAAGCGTTTAAAATCCGCTATATTTACCGTGAATTTTTGTTTGACTATCAACCTTTATCTCCATTATCACCAGTGAAACCACGAGTAGATTTATCGAGAATTCAAGTGTCACAGCACACCCTAGGGTTGATATTGACTTACCACATTAACTATGGGCTTTCAGCCCGTAGAACAGCTGCATTGATGCATGATATACATAACATTTCTATTTCACACCAAACGATTCTAAACTACGTAAATAGTGTATCTATCTTGATGAAACCGTTCGTTGATCGTTATCCTTATGAACTATCGGATCAGTTTTGTGGCGACGAGACCTATATTCGTGTGAATGGGAAATGGCATTATTTATTCTTTTTCTTTGATGCGGCAAAAAAGGTGATTCTGTCTTATCGTGTTTCACAAAATCGCGATACATTGTCTGCGATTAAAGCAATTGATGATGTATTACAAAAGTTTAAGGAGATCCCTCAGGATCTAAATATAATCGTAGACGGCAATCCCATATACTTATTAGCCCAACACTACTTCGCACGACATGAAATTTGGTTTGATGTGACACAAGTAATCGGCTTAACAAACGAAGATCCTGTATCAGCAGAATACCGTTGGTTGAAGCAAATAATTGAACGCCTAAATCGAACGTTTAAAGGCACTACCGTGCCACGACGGGTTTTGGATCCGAAACGGGATCAGTTTCGTTTGTGACAATGTTTGTGGCCTATTTCAATTTCCTTCGACCACATGCAAAGCTAGAAAACCGTGTGCCAGTCATGATTCCAGCACTGGAAAAGATGCCACATATGCCTGCACGTTGGACAAAACTGATTGAACTTGCCCAACAAGAGCTAACTGCATAACCGCCTGCTTTTTTTAGCAGAGCCCTCAAACAACAGCATACAAGACAATCGGCGTAGCGAACTCTTGACAAACCGAATGGAGGAAAAGGTTAAAATTGGTATTGGGCGAGGGTTATTTGGTGTGCCTACTTTTTTCCCTTCGCCCTCAAAACAAGGCGCAACCTTTTCCGGAATGTTTGTCAAGAGCGATTGTCCACTCGTTCGAAGCGTAACTTTCGTCTAATTTTTTGTGATTTTCAATTTTTCATAGAAGTTTTGACACTACCTCATATTTAATCCTTGGGTCTAAAATTCTATATAAGATATCAGCTATTAAATTTGTCAGTATTACTAAAATGGCGATAACAAAGACACTTGCCTGAACAATTGCCATATCCCTTGAATTGATAGCTTGGATTAAAAGTTGTCCTAAACCTGGCCAAGCGAAAACTGTCTCTGTAACAAGCGCTCCTCCTACTAATGTCGATGTTTGAAGAGCTGTAATGGTTACTACGGGTATTAGTGAATTTCGAAAGGCGTGCTTATAAATTACAAAAAACTTCATTAAACCTTTACTTTTTGCGGTACGGATATAGTCCTGATTCAAAATTTCAATCATACTCGATCGAATTAGTCTCGTCATTTCCGCTGCAATACCCGTTCCAAGAGTTATGGCGGGTAATATTAAATGCAGCCATGTACCTCTACCTGATACCGGAAGCCAGCCTAACGTAACAGAAAATAATAAAATAAGCATAATACCTAACCAAAAATTTGGCATCGCCTTCCCAATGACGGCTCCACCTGTAGCAAAGAAATCTAGCATTGTATTACGCTTGGTTGCTGACCAAATCCCCAATGGAATGGCAATGATAATCGCTATAATCAAAGCTGCGGTGGCAAGCTCAAAGGTTGCAGGTAATCGTTCTAAAACTATCGGTAATGCAGCAGTGTTATATCGATACGAATAGCCAAAGTCTCCTTGTAATAACCCTAATAAATACTTCCCGTATTGAATATAAAATGGTTGGTCTAAACCAAGTGCTTGTCTTAAGGCTGCAATATCTTCCAGAGTCGCATCTTCCGGTAAAAGCAAGGCAACAGGATCGCCAGCGATAAAAACTAATGCGAAAACGATAAAAGAAATAATAAATAATACAGGGATAAATTCTAGTAACCTTTTTAATAAAAACCTCAGCAATGTTTCTCCCCCCTTTAAGTTAGAAAAACACAATTTATATCTAGAAATAAAAAGTGCACTATTCGCTTCTACAAATTGCTTTTACTTTCATACCCACCGATTATTTAAAAAGGTCAGAGGCTTCGTTACCTCTGACCTCGTATTCTCCAACTTATTTTCTTGTGATTGTTGGAACGTATAACATTTCATCTGAAGTTGGCGTGAAGTTTATCGAATCGTTAACTCCTGTATTTATTTTTTCTAAATATAACGTTATATAAGGTGCATCTTCTGCTACAATTTTTTGAACTTCTTGTAGTTGCACTTCACGGGATTCGGAATCCATGTTTACTCTCGATTGATTTAGGAGTGCATCAACATCAGGGTTAGAATAATCTGTATGACCTTCAAATCGATCTGTATGGAATCTGTCTAAAGAGTAAGCTCCATCATACATGGAATTCCCTAAACCTAACAAATAGGCATCTTTATTTTCATTTGCATTACGTAATTCAACAAAGCTACTCCATTCCATAAATTCTAAGTTAACTGTGATTCCCGCTTGTGCAAGCATTCCTACAATTAGCTCAGTTACTTCTGCATCTTGTAAATAACGTCCTCTTGATGCATGAAGTGTCATTTCAAAACCATCTGGATAACCTGCTTCAGCAAGTAATTGTTTCGCCTTTTCTAAATCATAGTTATACGTATCAAATAAGCTTGGTTCGTGTCCAAAATTGCCTGGACCAACCATTGTTAATGTTGGAATACCCGCACCTTGTAATGCAAATTCGGTTAACGTTCCATCATCTATTGCATAATCAATCGCTTGTCTCACCTTTACATCTGCAGTAGGATACCCTTCTGTTGCTCGCAGTACTAAGAAAATTGTTCTATTCGATACTTCTTGTTTTAATGAAGTAGTTTCACCGCTTTCAACTCGTTCCCAGTCTGCTGGAGGAATATTCGTAGCAATATCAACACCACCTGCAAGTAACTCAGATACGCGAGTTGAGTCTTCTGGAATTACACGGAACGTTACTTTATCCCACTCATCCACAGTACCTCTGAAATAATCTGCATATGGTTCAAAAACAATACGATCATCCCTTACCCATTCAACGAACTGATATGGACCCGTTCCAATTGGATGTTCTAAAAAATACTCCCATCCGTTTTCCTCGATATATTTACTTGGTAGCATACCTGAGCCTAATCGAGAAAGTCGATGAATAATAGATGGTTCAGGAGCATGTGTAATAATTTGAACTTTATAATCATCAATGATTTTTACCTCTTTAATTTGCTTATAGTTCGGATGTTCTTTCAAGGAACTGTCTGTTGCTACACGTTCTAATGAATATTTCACATCCGCAGCGGTAAATTCATCTCCATTATGGAACTTAACTCCTTGCTTTAGGACAACCTCAATCGTCATATCATCAATAATCTCATAGGATTCCGCTAACCAGGGCTGCAGTTCATTGTTTTCATCTCGTTTAAATAAATAATCGAACATATTTTGATGAATAGACTCTGTTGAAGTATTGTTATGATTATGAATATCGAATCCTAGCATATCGGAACCAATTGCAATAACTAATTCTTTATCTTCTGTTTCATTTGTTACTTCAGTATCAGTTTCCGAGGTATCGGTCGGTTCTTCAGTTTCTGTCGTGGTATTACCCGAACAAGCAGCTAGTATAATTACTACTAACAGTGAAAAAAAAGTAAGAAATTTTTTCATTCTTATCCCCCTTTATTAGTTCACATAGCGAAAGTATATAATTCTCAACGTCTGTGATGTTTACTTAATATATTCTTGTAAATTTTCATTTTATGTATAGATTTAAACACCAAATAACGACAAGAAAATGGGTATCTTACTCTAGTTACTATTTACTTTTTCAGTACTAAGGAAATAAGGAAGAGACCAATTATGACATAATGTTCTTCTTATAATTTTATTATCAAGTTTCTTTGTACAATGAAAAAAAGACGTCTTCATTCTAGAAAGACGTCTCTTTTATCTATGACTGAAAATCTTGTTATCAGCTATAATGGTATTTTCGAATATATTTTGTTATTTAAACATTGAAATATCGAGCATCCGGGTGAGCGAACACAATTGCCGACACGCTTGCTTCAGGTTCCATCATAAATCCATCAGTTAGGTTTACTCCAATTTGTTCCGGTTTTAGTAATTTAAATAACTTTTCTTGATCCTCTAAATTCGGGCAAGCTGGATACCCAAATGAAAAACGTTGGCCCTGATATTTCGCAGCAAAGCGATCCCGCATCGTAAAGTCTACCGCATCTGGGAACCCCCATGCGTCACGAATTTCTTGATGTAAACGTTCTGCAAAGCCTTCTGCAAGTTCTAAGGCTGTTGCATGTAATGCATGGCTCTCTAAAAACTTGCCTTGTTCTTTTAGTTCATCAGCTAATTGTCGAACACCATGTCCTGCTGTTACGACCATTAATGCAACATAATCCATTTCTCCACTCTCTACGGTTTTTAGGAAGTCAGATAAACATAAAAATGGTGCACTATTTTGACGAGGGAAGCTGAATCGTTCGATTTCTGTTTTGCAATCCTCTGGGCTATAAATTACTACGTCATCTCCGTCTGCTTGAGCTGGTAAAAATTGATACATACCAGACGGTTTTAATAAATCCGCATTTAAATAACTATTCACTAAATCATATAATTGAAGCGCTCGATCATCCTTTTCTATTAATGCCTTTTCAACATTTCCTTTATATCCCAAGTGGTGCCCAATTAAAGTTCTCATATTTACATATGGGTGAAGATGCGCCACTGAATAGTTCTTCGTTACATGTTGAGCTAAATCTTTTGGTTTGAATACCTGCGCCTCCTGAACAGTTCTAGCTATTTTTTCAGTAACTATTTTTTCAGGGCGTTCAGCACGCTTAGCATCAGCAATTAGTCTCTTTTCTTGAGAATCTCGTAGCTCTTTTATTAATAATTCTCGCTCCGATTCGCTCATTAAACGGTTTGCATGGTCTAACCCTTGCATTGCATCCTTTGAATAGACAACTGGCCCATTATATTCTGCAGCAATTTTTGTTTCTGTAAACCGTTTTGATAACGCTGCACCGCCAACTAAAATAGGTAGATCTATACCTGCATCCTTAAAATCCTGTGCAGTAGTCACCATTTGCTGTGCAGATTTAACTAGTAACCCTGAAAGACCTACAATATCAGGCTTTTCTTTCCTGATTGCTTCTATAAGCTCGGCTGGTGTTACTTTAATACCTAAATCAACTACCTTATAGCCATTGTTACTTAAAATGATATCGACAAGGTTCTTTCCAATATCGTGAACATCGCCTTTCACTGTTGCTAGGAGTACCTTGCCTTTCCCCGAACTCTCCTCGGATTTCTCCATATATTGCTCTAAATGCGCAACAGCTGCTTTCATAACGCCAGCACTTTGCAATACTTCAGCAACGATTAATTGATTATCGTTAAAGAGTCGACCAACCTCTGCCATCCCTTGCATTAGCGGGCCATTAATAATATCTAGTGGTGTATCAAATAGTTTCATTGCTTTTTCTAAATCTGGAATAAGCCCTTCCTTTGTCCCTTCCACGATGTAATAGGCTAAACGTTCTTCAACTGTATCTGGGAGTGTTACAACTTTTTGTTCCTTCTTTTTACCTCTATAAAAATCTGTAAATATTGCTAGCGTTTCATCATTTGTATTAAATATTAAGTCGTTTGCTAATTTTATTTCTTCTTCCGGAATAGATGCATATCGTTCCAATTTCTCTGTATTGACAATTGCATAATCTAATCCAGCTTGCGTGCAGTGGTATAAAAATACTGCATTCAATATTTCACGACCAACAGGTGGTAATCCAAAGGAAACATTACTTACTCCTAAAACTGTTAAGGTGTTCGGTAATTTTTCCTTTATCATACGAATTCCTTCAATTGTTTCTTCAGCTGCTCCAATATATTGCTCGTCTCCTGTACCAACAGGGAACACAAGGGGGTCAAAAATAATATCCTCAGGAGCTAGTCCCCACTTTTCAGTTAACAATTGATACGAACGTTCTGCCACTTCCAATTTACGGTCTCTTGTAACAGCCATACCTTGTTCATCAATTGTACCTACAACAACTGATGCACCGTATTTCTTCACAATCGGCATTACTGCATCAAATCGTTCTTCTCCATCTTCTAAGTTAATCGAGTTGATTATGGCCTTCCCTTGGCTGTACTTCAATGCTTCCTCTATCACTTTTTCATCTGTTGAGTCAATAACTAAAGGCACCTTTACTTTTTTTACCACTTCTTGCATGAAGTTTTTCATGTCCTCTAGCTCATCGCGATCAGGATTCGCAAGACAAATATCAATTACATGTGCACCATTTTTTACTTGTGCCCTAGCAATTTCTGCAGCTTCTTCAAATTTCCCATCAATGATTAATTGTTTGAATTTACGAGAACCAATTACATTCGTTCGTTCTCCAATAAATAACGGCCTCATTGAATCCTCATATTGAAGTGGGTCAATCCCAGAGACAACATGTCCATGGGTTTTACTTTGTAATTTTCGTGGTGAATATCCACTTACTGCTTCACGAATCGCTTGAATATGATCAGGGGTTGTACCACAGCAGCCACCTACAATATTCAACCACCCTTTTTCAGCAAATCCGCGCAATTTTTTAGATAAAGAGTCAGGTGTCTCGTGATAACATCCCTCTTCATCCGGTAATCCTGCATTCGGATAACAACTAACGTAACTCGTTGCCAGCTCTGATAATGACCGGATATGATCTGTCATAAATTCAGGGCCTGTTGCACAGTTTAATCCAATGGAAAGAGGCTTAATATGCTCAATTGAAATATAAAAAGCTTCGATGGTCTGCCCAGCTAATGTCGTTCCCATCGGTTCAATTGTCGCAGAGATCATGATCGGTAATGTCCTTCCTGTCTCCTCAAATGCGCGCTTTACGCCTAAAGTAGCGGCTTTGACATTTAACATATCTTGACTTGTTTCCAGTAACAAAAGATCTGCCCCTGCTTCTACTAACGCCTTTGCTTGAACATAGAAATTGTCTAAAAGTTCATCGAAGGAAATTCCACCTGTAACAGAAAGGGTCTTTGTCGTAGGCCCTATAGCACCTGCTACAAATCGAGGCCATTCATCAGTGGAAAACTCTAAAACTGCCTGCTTTGCTAACTGAACTGCCCTTTTATTTATTTCCTCTGCTTTATATCCCAACCCATATTCATTTAATACGAGCGGGGTTCCACCAAAAGTATTTGTACAAATAATGTCAGCACCTGATTCTAAATACGCTCGATGTATATTTGTTAAAACATCTGGTCGAGTAAGGACTAAATTTTCATTACATCCTTCTAGTGCTTCTCCACCAAAATCCTCGGCAGTTAGATTCTCCCGTTGCAACATCGTACCCATTGCACCATCGATAATTAAGATGCGCTTTTTTAGTTGTTCTTCTATCAGATGGTTAACCATTTACTTTTACCCCTTTTGTCTCTTCGTCGAGTTGTTTAATATATTGCATCAATTGTAAAGTAAGATCGTATCGTAAAAAAGGTGTGATTAAGTAGATACCATTAAAATATTGTGTTGCCGTATCAAGTAATTCTTTCGCTATTGCTAATCCTTCTTCTGCTTCACGCTCTTTATCCCCACCACATGCTTTCATTCTTTCTAGCACTTCATCAGAAAGCTTGATTCCAGGTACCTCATGATGTAAAAACTCCGCACTTCTAAAGCTTGTCAGTGGCATAATTCCTATATAAATAGGTGCCTTCAATTCTCTTGTTGCTTCATAAATTTCTATTATTTTTTCTTTTGAATATACCGGCTGAGAAATAAAATAGTCTGCTCCATGCTCTATTTTTTTCTCTAATCTACTAACCGCTCTATCTAATACACGAACATTCGGATTAAATGCTGCCGCTACTGAAAAATTAGCTTTCCTTCGAAGAGCTTTACCTGAAAAGGAAATTCCCTCATTTAGTTGCTTAATTAACGAAATTAATTCCATCGATGAAACATCGTACACACTTGTTGCACCTGGGAAGTCTCCTACTTTTGTTGGATCTCCTGTAACAGCTAAAATATCATGGAGTTCTAATGCGTTTAATCCCATTAAATGAGATTGTAGTCCGATTAGATTTCTATCGCGACATGTTATGTGTGGCATTGCACGAATTCCGTGTTGCTTTAAAATTGCACCCATTGCAATATTACTCACCCTAGGAGATGCTAATGAATTATCCGCCATCATGATAATGTCTGCGCCTTCTTTGTATAAAATCTTCGCACCTTCTACAAAAGCATCCACTTCTAAATGACGTGGCGTATCAAGTTCGATGATAACAGAACGTTCACGTTTAACTTTCTCATGAAGAGGCTCTGTATTTCGTGGCTCTGGCTCTCGAATAAGTACTTCTTTCTCAGGCTTCGTTCGTTTTTGTTCGATTGGTTTAAGATTATTTAATAGCTTTTTTACCGCTTCAATATGTTTTGGAGTTGTTCCACAGCACCCACCGATTAATCGAACACCTTGGTTGCGTAATTCAAGTGCCGCTCGTGCAAAATAATCTACTTCAGACTCATAAATTACGCGACCCTCTTCAATATCTAACAACGAAGCATTTGGGTATGCTGACAAATAAGCACGTTTTGGTAATTCAACTGTTTCTAACGCTTGTATTGTATGATATGGGCCCAGACGGCAATTTACCCCTACAATATCCGCACCGATATTTTCAAGCTCCAATAGTGCATCATTTAATTTAATACCATTTAACAATACTCCAGGCTCCGACATTGATACTTGCGCGATAATTGGTATGTCCGTCATTGTTCGAAGGAGTTTAAGCGTCTCTGTTAACTCTTCAAAATCATAGTAGGTTTCAAGTAAGATACCATCAAGCTGCCCATCTATTAATATTTCAGCCTGTTCACGAACAGTAGTTAAAACTTCGGTTAACGTTGTATCACTTTTGCGAACACCTAGAATTCCTCCAATTGACCCAATAATAAACCGATCACCTGATAGAACTGCTTTTTTCGCAATTTTTATCGCTGCTTCATTAATTTCTTTAACTTGAGACTCTAATCCATAGCGTGCTAGCTTTATCGCATTGGCGCCATAAGTATTTGTTTGAATAACATCCGCACCCGCTGCTATATATTCACTATGAATCTTTTCAATTAACTCTGGTCTAGTAAGATTCATTTCTTCATGACAATAATCCAGTCCATAAGAGTATAAAAGAGTCCCCATTGCCCCATCTGCTGTTAGTACTTTTGTTTGTAACGCTTCACGTAACCCCATATTCCAATCCCTTCCCTTATAAATAAAGATTAAATAAAAGATATAAAAAAAGCCTTCTTTTAGAAAGAAGGCTTAACATAGCGATATGAAATTCCTTCTTATCTTTCGGATAACCGCTGGATTTAGCACCTTACATGACTGTTGGTTGCTGAAGCGTCATCGGGCCAGTTCCCTCTGCTTCTCTTGATAAGAATTTTTTATTCGATTAGTTTGAATCATATCTTAAAATGAAAAAATCTTCAATAGTAAATTCACAATTTTTAGACTTTTCTCATTTAATTACTTGGAATATTTTATCAGCTGTTTTCTTGCCATTTTCAATGCATGCACCAATACCCACTCCAAAATAAGAGCATCCTGCAATAAATAAGCTTGGGAATTTCACGTCGAATTGAGTGAGCACTTTTTGTAACGCCTCGTTATGGGCCAGATCATATTTGGGCATAGCATCAATCCATTTACGGATATTCACTACAGCAGGTTTTTCCTCTATATTTAAGCTAAGCTTAATATCTTGTAGCGCAACTTCCGCTAACTCCTCATCAGACATTCCTCTTAACTCTTCATATCTTGAGTTACTACTTTTATAAAAAAGGCGAACGAGTAGGTTGCCGTTTGAAGATGTATGTTTCCATTTTCTACTTGTCCAAGTAGAAGCATTACATATTAAATCACTATTGTGGGACACAATAAATCCCGTACCATCTGCTGGTAATATAGAGTCAGGTAAGTCAAATCCTAAGTACATCGTAATTGTAGAAGCATCTGTAAATTGATTTAATAACTCATTAATTTCACTATCAGCCACTACCTGTCGCACGACTTGGTTTGGACATGCTAAAACTACTACATCCGCTTGAATTTTTTCTCCATTTGCTAAGGATAGCTCATAACCATTATCACTCTTTGTAACACGCTCGGCCGCAGTATTTTTCATAATCTCTACTTCTGGTAAAGAGCCTTCAAGTTGATTGATTAATCCTGTTAATCCTTTTTTAAATGAAATAAATTTTTTATTTGCATCTCTTTCGTATTTTCCTCGATTTGCTTCGAAACCTTTCATGATGCTACCATAATTATTTTTATAATCTACTAAATAAGGTAATGTGGAATTAAGCGATAATTCATAAAGATTCCCAGAATATACTCCCGCAAGCACTGGTGCTATTTGCTTCTTAACAATTTCTTCTCCTAAAAAATACTCCAGAAATTCTCCAATTGAACTTTCTTTAGTGAACTTTGTATTTGGAATTTCAGCATCCTGCATGACACGTTTTTTTCCTTCAGGGGATATTAATGTACTTGCCATTAATGACGTTTCATCCATCGGGATACCAAATATAGAACCTGCTGGTATAGCATGTAATTTATTATTTGTATGGATATAGGATATACCCGTTTCGTTATATACAACTTCTGATTCGTAATGAAGTTCCTGAATAAGTTCAAGAACCCCGGGATGTCGCGCCACAATTGAATCAGCACCTGTTTCCATTATGTAATCCTTTTCATAAACGGAATGCATCTTGCCTCCTAGATATGAATTCTTTTCAATCAATACTAGACGGGCTTCCTCATTGTTTTCTTTCAATTTTTTTGTTAAGTAGTGCATTGTACATAGCCCTGTAATACCTCCGCCAACAACAACCACCGTTTTCATATACACAACTCCTTCGCGTCAGTCGCTTGTACCTCTAGTATAAACTTTTTTCTATAATAATAATTGTTTGTTCTTTTACAAAATTCGTAACATGTTAACAAACAGAAAAAAGTACACTCCAAAAAATGAATGGAATGTACTACTCCTCGTTTGGGACAATCCCTATTTTTTTTCAATCTCAATCATTTGTTTTTCCGCCCGTAAGCGCCACTTTTTAGCTTTTTCCAAATCCTTTTTTACATCAATTCCATGTTCATGTATATGGGCGATATTAATCATCGATTGGAAATCACCAAGTAGTGCTGCTTGATTGTAATATTGGATTGCTTTTTTTCCATTTTGTTTTACACTTATACCATTTTCATATATATACCCTAAATTAAATAAGGCATCTACCTGATATTGATTAGCTGCCTTTTCAAACCAATGGATTGCCTCAGCCATATTTCTTTCAACTCCAAGTATTCCTTCGAAATAAATGGAGCCAATTCGATATTGAGCTTCATCATATCCATTATAAGCAGAATGCAAATAATATTCGAAGGCAAGCTGTTCATTTATTTCTACTCCGATTCCTTGCTCATATAAAATACCTAGCGTAAACATTGCCTCTGGAATATTTTTTTCTGCTGCAAATGTAAACCACTTAAGCGCTTCTTTTTCATTTACTTCAACACTTTCGCCATTCATATACATATCAGCTAAATTATTAGCTGCGTCAGGATGCCCAGCTTCGGCTGCTTTTTTATATAGCTTAAAGGCTTCATCGTAATCCTCTTCCATAAATTCCCCATCAATATAGCAATTGGCAAGTAGATATTGTGCATCAGGATATCCTTTTGAAGATGCGCTTTGTAGCCAAAATAGATAACCATCATATTTTTTAAATTTTTTATAGGTCTTTGCTATATTTACCATCGCTTCTACATCACCAGCATTAGCGATTTCCAGCTGTTCTAATATCTCATTTATATCTTGTTGATTAACTTGTATGGAAGAATCTTTTATTAATTGTAAAATTACGTCTTTATTTGCGTACAAGTACTACACACCTTCACTAAGCTGTAATTATCTATCCATTTGAAAAGGTTAATTCTATTTTTCGGTTTGATCTGTAAAGTATTCCACTAAATAATTTTTAAATTGCGTAGCAGCAGGGGATAAATATCTTCCACCTACCCATGCTATCCCAATCTTTCTTTCACAGATCGGTTCACTAACTCGGATTTTTTTCACATTGTATTCCTTTAACCCTTTAATATCAGGTATTAATGATACACCTAACCCTGCGCCAACGAATCCTGCAACAGTATGCATTTCTTCACCAGCAAATGTTGTATTTGTTGTCACTCCTGCTTGTTCTAGAAAATAGTCAACAATTTTTCTTAAAGCATTTCCAGGTTTAATGGATATGAATCGTTCATCTTTTATTTCCTCAAGTCGAATGGATTCTCGATTGGCAAATCGATGGGTTTTCGGTACAATGACATACAATTCTTCATTCCAAAGTTCTTCCCATTGTATATCAATTATTTTTGACTGAATTCTTTGAGATAAACATAAATCAATGTTTCCTTCTTCTAGCCATTTTAATAAATTGTAGGAGGAAGCCTGTGTTAAAGTGAACTTCATATTAGGGTACTTCTCCGGTATATGCGCTAATAATTCCGGTACTACTTCCATACCTAATGAATGTATAAAACCTAATGCCACTACACCATATCCCGGTTTAACAAGTCCCCCGATTTCTTCTTTTGCTTTTTGAAACTCATTTAAAATAGTGTCCACACTTTCTAAAAAAAGCTTTCCATAACGATTTAAACTAATTGATCTACCTTGGCGATCAAAAAGAGGCACACCAATTTCTTGCTCTATATTTGAAATTGACTTACTCAAGGCTGGCTGTGAGATATTCAATCTTTCTGCTGCATGGGTCATATGTTGCATTTCAGCAACGACTTTAAAATATTCTAGCTGTTGAATTTCCATGAAATTTATACCTCTTTCGATTAATAACTTTTTGGAATCATATTAATAAAAACAATAAATTGTACTTATGTATTGTTACCTCTATAATAAGCTTAAACATCAAGTTTGCATATCAAATTTCAAAATAAAAAACAACTACTTTTACAAATAGTTCATTTCTTTGTCACATCTAGGAATTAAAAGGAGTCTTATAAAAATGAAAATCATCCCGCCAAAACCGTTTACAATAGAAGCAGGAAATCGTGCTGTTCTATTACTTCATGGTTTTACTGGCAACACAAACGATGTTAAAAGATTAGGTCGTTATCTATCAGAACGTAATTACACAGTTCATGCACCATTATACAAAGGACATGGTGGTGATCCTGAGACGCTTATCAAAACAGATCCAATTGAGTGGTGGAACAGTGTTTTAGAAGGTTATGATGAACTAAAACAACGTGGTTATGATGAGATTGCTGTGGCTGGCGTATCTCTAGGAGGAATTTTCTCGTTAAGACTTGGCGAAGAGCGCCCAACAAAAGCAATTGTTGCAATGAGTGCACCTGCACTAGCTAAAAGTGTAGATAGTCTACAAAGTCGAATCATCGACTACACGATAAAATATAAAAAATTATCCGGCACATATGATGAACAAAATGACAATCCAGACAAGGTTGCTCAGTATGTTCAAATGCCATCTCTTGAATATTTACAAGGTATCATTAATGATACTAGTTCAAAATTAGATACAATCCAGACGCCCGTTCACATTTTACGCGGACTTCGTGATGATGAATATTACTGCGAAAGCGCAGATTTAATATATAACTCTGTAAAATCTCGTATTAAATCAGTTAAAAGCTTTATCAATTCTGGCCATATTTTAACTCTTGATCAAGAAAAAGAGTATGTTTTTGAAGAAGTGTATCGTTTCTTCGAAAGTTTAAAATGGAATGAGTAATTTTTCATTAAATTTTTATATAATTGATATAAAATTTAAAAATTTTGGCCATATTACTATTGTATCCCCTAGCAAATTCCCCAATTTGCTATAAAATAAATGTCCTTTGTGGCATTACATCCCTATAAACAAGCTACGTTTAAGATTCCCCGTCTTAAACAGTAGCTTGTTTTATTTTTGTTTTAACCTTCCATAAACACCACCTCCACCAACTTCTATAGATAATTCACCTCTTCTAGCCAAATCAATTGTTTGAGCAATCTTTTGGGGTACTATTGCTTCTAGGTCGGAGACAGACGCTTTATGAAGAATATTCATTTCTGTTCCGAAGGTGTGTAATAACCGTTCAATGGTTTTTGGACCAACACCAGGGATGAAATCTAAAGGAACCTGATGTATATAGCTAGGGCGCTTTCTCCCTTTATATGCTAAATCTGATAGTTCCTGAATTCTTATTGAAACTCCTTTTATAAACTGGTTACTTCCACAAGTTGGGCATATGGTCATTTCTTTTGTAATCGGTTCACCACAATGTGCACATGCTGTTGAATGATATTTACCAAGTAGCGGATTTAGTCCATAGTTTTCGACAATTTTTCGGTTCTCTTTTTCGTATAACGCCAATTTTATTTCGTTAAAGCTTGGTGTTTCTAATTGAATCTTTTGATATTCTCTTGCCAATTTACCAAGGGAATGTGCATCTGAATTTGTTACGAAAGTAAATGGATCTAACTCTCTTATACTCTTTACCATTTCTGTATCCGAACTTAAACCGAGCTCAATTCCATCAATCATAGATGGATCAAACACTTCCGCTAAGCTACTAATAACACCTTTTCCATATAAGCTTTTGAATGGTGTGAACACGTGAGCAGGAATAAAAATACCTCCGAGCTCCTTTACTTTTTTTTGCAATGTAACGCCATCACAATAGATTCTTTGTGAGCTAAGCTGAATATTTTTCAAGTTATATCCCATCCATTTCGAAAACTCAGTCATAATAGAAAGAGTTGGAAAATAAGCAAGCACATGAATAGGACCATGGCAATTTGAATCATAAATTTCAATTTCTGAACCAGGAATTAACGTAGTTGTTTTAAACTGTAATCCACCACCATTAAGCTCTTGCATTTCCCCCTTATTAATCAATGCTTTCATCTCTTCGATAACTTCTGGTGAATGGCAATCGATAATACCTATAATATCAAGCCCTTTTCTTGAGCTTGCTGTCTCTAAAATATTCTTTAATGTTAGATTTCTACTTCCTGTAATTTTGACCGGCTTTCCAGTTTCAGTACGACCGATATGAATATGTAAATCAGCAAAATATTGTTTCACGTTGATTTTCCACACCTTTCATTTGAGTAAAACTATCTAAAATTAAAGTACCCTAAAGCATCATTTTTTTTCATTAATAGTTTTAAATAGCGCTTTAAGTTTAAACTGAGGAGAAATAAACAAAATAATCAAATAAATATTATATACTTATCAAATAGAATATTTAACATATTTGTCTTTATATTGAAAAGCTAAACTTTCTTGTCAGGTTTCTTTACTAAACTAATGAAAAGATGATCATTTTATGTATTAATGACTTATACATAGAAATTACCACACCTCAGCTTGATGTAACTTCAATTGTATTGATTCGTTTTTCTAACTAGTCATATGTAATCTTAAATTCATATAGGAAAGGATGAGCACTATGAATAAGTATGCATTAGTTTTTCAAGGAACTGCTTTCACAAGTAAAACAACAAAAGAAATTGAAGTTTTAAAAGATTATTTATTCTGTATTAATGAAGATGGAATGATAAGTAAATTAATATCACCAGAAAGTAATGAATATGAAGAAATAATAAAACAATATGAGTTTAAGGATTGTTTCCATCGATTAGAAAAGGGGAAATATTTATTGCCTGGTTTTGTCGATCTACACGTACATGCCCCTCAATGGGCTCAATCAGGAACCGCGCTTGACCTTCCTCTTTATGATTGGTTAAATACTTATACTTTCCCTATTGAGTCAAAGTTTTCAGATATTGAATTCGCAGAAAAGGTTTATGATGATTTAGTTCGAACATTACTTGCTAATGGAACGACAACTGTTTTATATTTTGGGACAGTACATAAAGAAGCAAGTATTTTATTAGCTGAAATATGTGCTAAAAAAGGACAGAGAGGGCTTGTCGGAAAAGTTGTGATGGATAATGTGGACCAATGTCCGCCTAATTATCGAGATAAAGATACCGAAACTGCTCTAAAAGAAACTGAAGAATTTATTATAGCTGTAAAGGATTTAGCCAAATCGGCAAAACAAGGAGTTTACCCTGTTGTTACTCCCCGTTTTATTCCAAGCTGTACAGACGAAGCTTTAGAAGGGTTAGGGAAATTAGCAGCAAAATACGATACTCATATTCAATCTCATTGCAGTGAAAGTGATTGGGAACACGAGTATGTCATTAACAGATTTAATAAACATGATGCCTTTGCATTAAATGATTTTGGTTTATTACAAGATAAATCCATCATGGCTCATTGCACATTCCTTTCTGATGATGATGCTGAACTATTTGCTAAAACTGGAACGGCTATTAGTCATTGTCCAATATCTAATGTATTCTTTTCTAATGGTGTGTTACCTGTAGCCCACCTACATTCAAAAGGTATTGATATTGGGTTTGGAACCGATATTTCAGGTGGTTTTTCTCCAAGTCTATTTGATAATGCAAGGCAAGCGGTCATTTCTTCTAGAATGTTAGAAGAAGGTGTTAATCCAAAGCTATCTAAAGTAACAAGAGGAGTTCCTTCATCCAGAATCACTATGAATGAAGCTTTCTATTTAGCAACAGCCGGAGGTGGAGATGCTCTTAGTCTTCCAATTGGGAAAATTGAAGAAAACTTCGCATGGGATGTTCAAATCATCGATACATTAAATCCTTCTGCAAAGCTGCCACTATTCAATGAACAATTAGATGAAGTGTTCGAAAAAATTATGTATCTCGCTAGACCTGAAAATATTTGTGAGGTTTGGGTACAGGGAAACTTAGTTCATAAACGTAGTAAATAAAAGAAATGTCCCAATAGTACAATTTTGGGACATTCTTAACTTTATCTTGTGAATTTATATTCCTTTACTGTTCCTGAATCGTATCGAACTTCTAACTCTACAGAAACGTAATCCTCCGGTAAACGGAAGGCTGCAATCACCTGACCAGCAACTTCTTCGTCTTTAGAATGTTCATTGAAACTAAACTGCTCAAAATACTGCTCTAAAGTCGTTTTTGCTTCTTCACCTGTTTGTACTATGTTATTAATTTGATCCTCGATTTCAGCTTTAACCTCATTTTGATTTATCTCATAATCAGCTTCATAGGAAATATCATTTTCATAATCGACGTCTAAATCGAAATTAGTAAAAAGATAGGGCTTGTCTCCTTCTCCGCCTCCATTATTAGCATTTGCATTTTCTTGAGCTTGATTTGTATTCCCCTGAGCTTGATTTGTATCATCCTCGTCTTGATTATCTTGATCCTGTAAAGCTCTATTACCAGTCTCCTCATCATCAGCAACATTAGGCGAAGTATTTATAGTCGTATTTGTATCTTGTTCTTCAGTATTGCATCCAAACAGTAAAATACAGAAAAACGGTACTGAGAGTATTAACTTAAATTTATTCATTTTAGCCACTCCTTTAATACTTGTTAATCTCTCATATTTTCCCCTTAAGTTTAAATTTTATCCTTTTAAATGTTTTTGTTTTTTATGTATAAACTACACAAAAATTTACTTGAATAATATACAGCAATAACATAACCCTCCGATTTAACGCGTTGAATCGTTAAATTTTTTATTGATTCTGAAAATAAATAACTTTATAATTACTTTACTAAGTTAATAAAATCCAACAATAGATTTGAGGAAATAGAAATGAAGGACTTTTTTAGTAAAATATTAAACGGTATGAGTATTGCTATTGTAGTTGCCCTCATTCCAAATGCGCTACTTGGTGAAATATTAAAATTGATTATTCCACACGCACCTGTATTCCAAGGATTACTTGATGCTACCGTTATTGTTATGAGTATGTTGCCAGTTTTAACTGGGGTTTTAGTTGGAATGCAGTTTAAATTAACGCCTATCCAAACAGCTAGTGTTGGAATTGCCACTGTCGTTGGTAGTGGTGCAATTCTTAAAACGGCTGAAGGTGCTTTTACATTGAACGGTATTGGGGTAACTTTAAATGCAGGTATTACAGCTGCATTAGCTGTATTGTTTGTAAAGCTAGTTGGAGAAGGTTTAAAGGCTTATTCCATTTTACTTATCCCTATGCTTTCTGTATTAATTCCGGGTATGATTGGTTATACCATTTTACCGTTTGTAAAAAACGGTGCAAATTATATTGGTGATGGAGTTGCATTCTTAACAACTTTACAGCCATTATTAATGGGTGCTTTACTAGCTGTTATTTTCGGCATATTAATTATGTCTCCACTTTCCACAGTAGGTGTTGCAACTGTTATTATGTTATCTGGAATTGGTTCAGGTGCTGCCAATATTGGAATCGTAGCCGTTGGTATGGGACTATTCTTAGCCAGCATGAAAGCAAATGCTCTCGGAACAGCTTTAGCCCATGTGTTAGGATCACCAAAAATTCAAATGCGCAACTTCTTTATGAAGCCTAAAATGGCCTTTCCAATGCTCATTTCAGCAGCTATACTTGGAGCTCTAGCAGGGTTATTAAATGTACAAGGAACACCATACAGTGCTGGTTTTGGTTTATCAGGTCTTGTAGGTCCGCTAAATTATATAAATCTAGCTGAAGGTGGATGGACTGCACAAAACATAGCCATCATGTTGAGCATGTTCTTTATCCTACTTCTTATTCTTAACTTGTTCTTCATATATATATTTAAGAAGAAGTTGAAAATGATTAAGGATGAAGATTATAAATTAGATTTTGATTAGACGAATTATAGAAACAAAGACAACCTTCTAACAGTATTAACGATTACTGTTAGAAGGTTTTTCTAATTTAATAGAATAATATGCGATTAAGACATTAGTTACTAGTTTTGAGCATTTTGTAGACTGTTTGGGCATTTATTAGTCCTTCTGAGCGGAGTAGGATGCTTAGGATCACATAAATTTACTTCGATCACATAGGTCCATTTGAGGCACTACTTCAATTCATATGAGACTTAACTTTCAAGAGCAAGGAATTTGTTAGAATAAAATTAAACCCTTGCATTTAATTAGCAAGGGTTATTCTCGTATAAAATAATTTTTATAATGCCTGAATGATAATATTGTTCTCTTTTAAAGTATGATTTACTTTTTGTGCAAATTCTACTGCTTTTATGCCATCACCGTGAATACATAATGTATCTACCTCTATCGATACTTCCTCACCAGTTGTCGCGATTACTTTTTTCTCATGAATCATCTTTAAAACCTGATTCAATGCCTCTTCTTCAGTTTTAATTAACGAATTTTGTTCTGTCCTAGGTGTTAACTGTCCACTTCGATTATATGTACGATCAACAAACGCCTCATTTGCGCATTTTAAACCATATCTTTTTGCTACTGCTGTTAGTTGACTTCCTGATAAACCATAAAGGATTATATCTTCATCTATATTTAATACAGCTTCTACAATTGCTTTTGAATATTGTTCATCCTTTGCTGCCATGTTATAAAGTGCACCATGTGGCTTAACATGATGAAGCTTTCCTCCACTCGCTTTAACAAAAGCATTCAACGCACCTATTTGATATAAAGTTAAATCGTAAATTTCCTCCGGATTTATATGCATATTTCTTCGGCCAAAACCTTGTAAATCAGGAAATCCAGGGTGAGCACCAATAGCAACACCAGCTTCTAATGCTTTGTTTACTGTGTTTTTTATAGTAGTTGGATCACCAGCATGAAATCCACAAGCAATATTTACAGATGAAACATATTTCATGATTTCTTCATCATTACCTATTTTGTAATGACCGAAACTTTCACCTAAATCACTATTTAGGTCAATATATAATTGATTTTTCATTTTCTTCATCCTTTTCGAATCTTACTGAATCAGTAGTATTTCCTATAGGTTGGTATTCAAATGAAATTCGATTACCGTAACGTAATTGTGCCACTTTCCATAAATCCTCTTCTACCACTTTTCCAACAGTTGGATATCCTCCGACAGTTTGAGCATCGGCCATTAAAATGATTGGTTGACCGTTTGGCGGTACTTGAATTGTGCCAAACATTGTTGGTTCAGACAGTAAATCTTTTTTAACTTTCATCCTCATTAAAGGTCCTTGAAGGTAATACCCCATACGGTCTCCATTCGTTAACTGATATTCGCTTTGAAAGAAATGATCTACGTCTTCTTCTATAAAAAACGGAAGATGATAACTTGGGGTAACTCTTACTTTAACGCAATCTGATATATTAGGTATAAATGATTTATATAAACCTGTTCTATGTTTTAAAACATCTGGTTGGTCACTTGTTCCATAGAGAATCGTATCCTTTTTAATAACTGTACCTAAATTTGCTTTCAAATATGTTGAGGTACTATTTAGAACAGAGTTTGTATTAAAACCTCCAAGCGCCATTAGATAAGCGATTGATCCTTCAGTAGATACATTTAATTCTAAAAGGTCGTCAACATTCAAAATGAAGGTTTTCCAAGGTTCAATTGGTTTTCCGTTTACCGTTGCATTCATGTCCGCTCCAACTAATACATATTCGTGTTTTGCTAAGGACAAAAAACTTACTCCACCGTAAAAAATCTCTAAAGCTGTAGAATTTTCTTTATTACCTAAAATTTTTTTACCCAACTCAAAGGATAATTGATCCATAGGGCCAGCTGTTGGGATTCCAAATCTTCTATAACGATATCGACCATTATCTTGAAGTGAACTAAAAACTCCTTTCTTGACCACTTTAAGTAATTGTTTCATGTTTATCTCCACTTTCTAGCCAACCATTTGCTAAATTTTTGTATCTATTATATTCAATATATTTTGAGGGTTTTCTTCCATACTTTCTTTAACTTTATAGAAATCATCTATTGATATACTTTTAAATGTAATTTGATCTCCTGGTTGGAGTAAAAAAGCAGGGTCTCGATTCACATCAAATAGGTCGATAGGGGTCTTCCCGATAATGTTCCAACCGCCTGGTGACGTTACTGGGTAAATACCCGTTTGTCTTCCACCAATTCCTACGCTTCCTTTTTCAACAGATTTCCTCGGTTTATCTAATCTAGGAACAAATAATTCTTTATTCAAACCACCTAAGTATGGAAATCCTGGTAAAAAACCGATTAAATAGACTTTGTATGTTGGTTCACTATGTTTTTTAATAATTTGTTCTGTCGTTAGACCCAATTCTTCTGCTACTCTTTCGAGGTCAAAGGCAAATTGTGTATCATAGCAAACGGGTATCGTTATCTTTCTACTTATGGACGATTGTAATTGAACTTCTAATTGATTCCATTTGTTTACAATGTCTGTAAGTAATGATTGGTCTTGAGCGATTTCTTTGTTAAAGAAAACCGTTACCATATGATAAGTAGGAACGGTTTCCACTAAATGTTTTTTATATTTATTATTTATAAACTGATCAAAAGCTTCTACATGCTGAAAAGTTTCTTCATTTATCTCTTGTCCGAAAATAAATGAAGCAATTTTTTTGTCTTGAATAATGACGGACGGGAACAAACTAGTTCACCTCATCAGTAATCACTTCAAGACTAATTTCAACAGCACGCTTCAAGTCTGAGTGGGACCAGCTTGGTATTTTCCCGTGTTGAATAGCTAATTCGTGTGATGCCGGAATATGGATAAAACCAGATTTATAACTTAATTTATTTACTTTTGCATGATGAAGTGCACTATACATGACATTGTTACATAAATAAGTACCAGCTGTGTTTGAAATTTCAGCAGGGTATCCCTCTTCAATTAAGCGATTTGTTATCTTGCGAACAGGAATCGTAGGAGTATAAGCTGTATCGCCAGCTTCTTCAATGAATTCATCCTGCGGTGCATGGTTGTTGTTATCTGCATCCCCATCTTTTACATTTACTGCAATTCTTTCAGGTGTGATTTTATATCTTCCACCAGCAAGCCCTAATGAGACAACAACATCTGGATTTATTTCATCTATTTTCTCTAGTAAAAGTTTTGCTGACTGTTCAAAATCTACAGGCAGTATCCACCCAACAATCTCATGGTTATTTATGATACTTCCCTTTAATTCTTCTACAATCTTCATCGTTGGATTTACTTTATAATCTAAAAATGGTTCAAAACCAGTTAACAATATTTTTTTCATTTTGTTCACCTCTTTAGGCTATATTTTCAATGGTCTTTCTCTATAAATCGTATTTCCATTTCTGTTTACTTCGACTTTCGCTTTGGCAACGGTTTGAACAATTGACAAATTAAATAAATATTGCGCATCAATACATTCTTCTAATACTTCACCATATACTACTTCATCTGCAGCTTCTGAAATGATATCAGCAGCGACCCAATTTGGATAACGTAATATACTAACAGATGAATAGGTTGGTGTGACTTCTATTGATTTATAGAAGTTTATATTACCGTGAACTTCTAAAGGAAAGACATTTGGTAACCATTGATGTCCATACTTTGTAAAACGATTTCTCCAGTACTCATTTTGTTTCGGTATATTCGTAGAACGATATATTTCATTCATATCACTTACAATTTTATCTAAATTATTTCGAGCTAGTTCCGTCTGTGTATCGAAGGAATATCTTCCTAGTCCGTAAATTTTTGCACTTGGGATAAAATATGAAACTGGGAATCTAGGAGGACTATTATAACCTGCAAATGGTTGAATCCATTCATGTCCCGGTATCCCATGGTTATCGACGATAACATCTGGTGCCCATCGTTTCATTAATTCCGGTAAGACATTTGATTCCCCAAAAATGGTATCTAAATATCTTGTATGTGCATATTCAAAACCAAGAGAATTGTATCTTGCAGCGTGGTGTTTCCATTCTGGATGTTCTTTCGTTAGTCGCATTAGTAGACTATATCCATCTGGATTTGCCATCGGAATTGCTACAACATTCAGCTGTTTTAGTAAATTCGTGTTTGCATCAAGTTCCTCTAATAATTTAAGAACTGCTGGGTTACTTGATACTTCATTTGGATGATGCATTGCTTCGATTAAGACTGTTGGTTTAAATAATGTCATTTTTATTGGTGACTCAAATTGCTCACTTGTAGGTAAATATTTTTCGATTGAATCAATCGGTAATCCTCTAAATGAATAATCGATAAATAGATTTTCTCCATTATTACTCTCAGATTTTTTTATCTTTTCCCACTCTAACTGTAACTCATCGACATCAAACATAGATGTCTCGTTGTTAACTGCAATCAATACCTTTGATGGTTTACCATCATTAAAGAAAAGCTCTTTTGTTTGAACTTCCTTCTTACGATGGTTATTCCATTTTGTTACTTTCATGTTTGCTCTTGGTTTAGTTCCTGGCTCAACATGCATAACAGGTATTACTGCTCCAAGCGCTGTATATGGTTTACCTGCTTGTGTTTTTCCGAGATGGTCAAAGTAATCTAACGTATTAAAATATATATCTTCATAAAGTGCTTCTAGCGATGATGTTCTTTCTTCATCTATTCCAAGCTTTTCTTCTTCTTCACTCATCCAAACTTCTACTTGGAGTCCACTAAATAATGGTTCCGTATAACCCATACCATCCTTAATATCACCAATAGTTTTTAGTAATTTTGGTAAAAAGGCTTCTAAGTAATAGTTATAAAATCTCTCTCTATCTGTAGGTATTGTAATAACTTTATTTTGCTCTTCACCACCACAAACGATCCAGCTCGTTGTTGGTGTTGCAAATTTTTCACCATCTACATAAGGAACTTTGCTATATACAACATCTAAATAATCAATAAGCATACTCTCTTCATTATTTAGTACAACAAATACTTCATATGTATGTAGCTGATCTTTATTTAGTTCGAAAATCACATTGTCCGAATGTATAGATGTTTCTTTTTCAATAATTAAATCAATTGGATAGATTTCTTGAATCCAACGAATTGGTAACTCCAGACTTCCTTCAATGTTGTGTTCTTTCACTTTAATAACAACTTGCTTTGTATTTTGAGGTATTTTTTCAATGACTTCTTCTTTTAGCCAATGAAAAGCAGGCTTAAACGAAGACCGAAGCACTAAATTTTGTATCCCATGCTTCTTTTCCCACTTTTCTTTTAAACGCACTCTATGATCTAATGGCTCTGATAAATAAATAACAACATTTTCCTTCTCTTTTTCTGAGAACATTTTTATATGTTCTTCCGCAATATCTACTTCCGACTGATCTTGCCAATTTTCTTCGATTAGAATATCGTTTTCATTTTTTAAGTGTGCATAATGGAATGATTTTTCCCAACTACCTAGTATTCCATTTTCCTTCCAGCTCTTTTCATTTGATAACCAATCTATTAGCTGTGCACATTCTTCTTTAGAGCCATTAACTTTTATAATGTTTTCTTCTAATATTTTAATAGAGCTGTGCCCATTTTCTTCTATAACAACTTGAATATCTGCCTTTTCATTATTAGTTAGTGGGAACTTTATCGATGTACTCACTAATCCTAAACGGGCAACCAACTGACACACTGCTAAAAACAACGATTTGTTCCAATCCAGTTTGTTGTCAATATTCACACTTAGGGGATGTACGGGACTCGCTTCTTGATAATAGCCAAAACCTGCTAAAGTCCAAATATCACTAACTCCCTTAATAATTGGTCTTTCTTTGGAATCTTCTGAATCACTCATTTTTAACCCTAGCTGACTAATATGACGCAGTTGATTCGACAAATCTTCTTCAGATTGGTAATAAATCGATAGAACTCCTGATTCAAAAGCTATTTCAGAATGATTACTTTTTTCGAATGTTAATGTGACTTTTTGATTATGCTTCTCAAAAAAATTAAAAGATAAAGCTGTTGTTTCTAATCCTGCCCTAGCTAGAAAATCAAAAAGTCCTAAAGGATAAAGATTCTCTGGTAGGTCAATATATAATGAAACGCCATCCGGTATACCATCATCATTTTTGTCTACTAATAATCCATCCAAAGTCCATAAATCTTCCATCACTTTATCACCTACGCTTTTAAGTTTGGATCGAATCGATCTCTTAGCCAATCTCCTAATAAGTTAAATCCTAATACAGTTAACATAATTGCAAACCCTGGGAATACAGTCGTCCACCAAGCTGTTGTAATGTAATTTCGACTATCCGCTAACATACCACCCCAAGAAGGAATTGTAGGATCTACCCCTAACCCAAGAAATGTAAGGGAAGCTTCAAGTAAGATAAATTCTGCAATATACGTTGTACTTAAAACTAAGATTGATGACAGTACGTTCGGTAATATATGTTTAAAAATAATTCTTCTATGGGAGCCGCCTATTGCTTTAGCCGCTTGAACAAACTCTTGTTCTTTAAGGGAAATTACTTGTCCTCGTATTAATCTCGCAAATCCAACCCAATATGTGAGTCCTAAAATAATAACAATTTTCCATATACCAGAACCAAGAACACTCATAATAACAATAGCGAATAATATAAATGGGAATGCCAACTGGATATCAGCAACTCGCATGATTAAATCATCTAACCATTTACCGAAATATCCTGAAATTAATCCCATAATTGTTCCAATGACTAGCGAAATGAATACCCCAGCAATCCCTACTATTAGAGAAATTTGGGCTCCGTATATAATTCTGCTTAATAAATCCCTACCTAGTTGGTCGCCACCTAAAAGAAAAGTAGATTCTCCAGTTGCATCTAAAAATGAAGGTGCGTCTAGTCGATTTGTTAAACTCGCTTCTGTTGGGTCATATGGTGCAATCCATGGAGCGAAAACAGCACAAATAACACTTAACGCAACTAACAACATTCCAAATACTCCAATTGGATTTTTTCTTATGAACTTAAAGAACCTTGAGACAAATGAAGCTTTCTTTGGTGTATTTGTAACCTTTACTGATTGTTCCATTTACTATTTCCCCTTTCCTGCTTTAATACGAGGGTCAATTAGTGAATAACTTAAATCGACTAATAAGTTTACGACTACCATGACAAGTGCTAAAAATACAATTCCACCTTGAACAACTGGATAGTCACGTTGATTAATTGCATCGATGATTAATCGACCAATACCTGGCCAAGAAAATACTTGCTCAACTATAACCGTACCACCTAAAAGTGCTCCAAATTGCAAACCAATAAATGTTACTGTCGGTAATAAAGCATTTCTAAATGCATGCTTTAAAATAACCTTCCATTTACTAATTCCTTTGGATTTAGCTGTTCGAATATATTGCTGATTTAATACTTCTAACATGGAAGATCTAACTAATCTAGCTAATACACCTGATAGGATTAAACCTAGTGTAATAGAGGGTAAAATCAGATATGAAAAGCCTTCGAATCCAGAAGCAGGTAACCATTGTAGGTTAACTGCGAAGATTAGAATAAGCATAAAACCTAGCCAGAAGTTCGGAAATGAAATTCCTATTAGAGAAAATACTCTTCCTCCAAAATCTAAAAATGTATCTCTTTTTACTGCTGAGATAATTCCAACAGGAAATGCAATCAATAATGCAACAAAGATACCACCTAAAGCTAAGACAAATGTCGGCCATACCCTTTCTAATATAAGTGTCATAACGGGAATACCACTTCTAAATGATTCGCCTAGATCAAATGTTAAAAGGCCTTTCATAAACACACCATACTGAACATATAACGGCTTATCTAAGCCTAGTTCTTCTGTTAATTGATCAATTGCTTCTTGTGTTGGTTCACCTGCTGAAAACATGACTGCTACTGGATCCCCAGTTAAGCGAATGGAAAAGAAAACTATAATTGAAATAGCGAAAACTACTAAAACGGCATGAAAAATTCTTCTAATTATGTAAGATAACAAGCTTTTCACATCCTTACTCTATGGAATAAAAGAGATAGTATGGAAAACCATACTATCTCCAGTTTCTACTAAACTTTATTGCACACTAACCTCTTCTAAACGTAGACGGTCATCATGTGGTGGTTGGAAATCCACAACACGTTCATTTGCAGCATATAAATCAACAGCTGCGTATAAGTTGACCTCTGGAGCTAATTCATATAGTTTTTCCGTTAATTCTGTAAAGATTGCTGCACGCTCTTCTTGGTCAACTGAATTTCTTTGTTCTTCTAACAAACGTTCCACATCTTCATCCATAAATGATGGGTTCCAGAATTCTCCTGAATGGTACATTAAGTAAGCTGTATTATCAAAGTCTAAAGTCCATCCACCCCAACCTTGACGATACATTCCACCCGCATTACCATTTGGAATTAAATCTGAGTTTAATGTTGTCACATCTGCTGTTTGGATATTTAATTTAATACCAACTTGTTCTAAATAGAAGGCAACAGCTTGTGTAATTTCTTTGAAGTTACCATCATTACCAGGAATGACTACATCAATTGTTGTACCTTCTTCCACACCCGCTTCTTCAAGTAATTGTTTTGCTTTTTCTGGATCATATGGATATGGTTTTAGATCTGGATTATACCCAAATGATAATTCACTTTGGAACGTTGCAATCGGAACTCCATAACCACTTAAAATTTCTTCGATTAAAGCGTCACGGTCAATTGCATAGTTAATTGCTTGACGCACTCTTACATCATCTAAAGGTTTAACTGCAGTATCAAAACGTAAGGCAAACGCAGTGGGTGTTGGTACTTCCAATAAGTTTAAATAATTAGTTGAATTAACTGTTTCTGCTTGAGCTACTTCAACTCTTTTCATAATGTCGATCGTACCTGTTTGTAGTTCAGCTAAACGAGTTGATGCTTCTGGGATTACTTTAAACGTAACCTTGTCTAATTTCGGTAATCCTTCTTTCCAATAGTCCTCGTTTTTCTCTAACACGATTTCTTGATCTCTTTTATAACCAGTCATTTTGAAAGGACCTGTACCTACAGGGTTATTATCAAAATGTTCCTCACCATTTTCTTGAATATATTGAGGTGGAACGATTACCGCACCATAACTAGCTAATTTTGTTAATAATACTGGATCTACAGTGTTTAAGTGGAAAGTAACAGTATACTCATCATTAACTTCAACTGAATCAATTGAATTGTAATTCGAATACTGTGGACCGGCTTGTCCTTGTTCACCTAATAAACGGTCAAATGTAAATTTAACAGCATCAGCATTGAACGGCTCTCCATTATGGAAAACTACATCTTGACGAAGCTTGAATTGAAGTGTTTTGTCATCAAGGTATTCCCAAGATTCCGCTAAGCCTGGTTGTAGCTCTAAGTTAACATCTCGGTCTATTAAACCCTCAAAAACTGATGTAGCTACAGTACTCCAATCTAATAAAAATGTATCAATTGGATCCCAGTTTTGTGGTTCACTAGGAATACCAATAACGATTTCGTTTCCTCTATTTGCTGCTGGATTTTCTTTGTTTCCTTCTGCATTTTCGTCTTGGGAACCTGAATCACTGCCAGAACATGCAGATAATACTAATACTACTGATGCAACACAAAGTAATAACCAATGCTTCATCTTTTTCATTTTATATCCCCCTACTGTTTTATCTGTTATTATTTATAAAAGTCCATAAGGATATGGTTCTTTATAACCGATACCTGCTGAGATTTCTGCTGCAACATTCCAAAGCTCCGTAACAAATTCTTTTATTTGTTGTTGAGTAAATGATGTAGCAATTCCTGCCATACTCAAAGAGTACTTTACTTGTCCTTCATGATTAAAAATTGGTACTGCGATAGAAAATGTTCCTTCTTCTAATTCAGAAATACTATATGAATAACCTTCTGTTCTACATTGAGTAAGCAACTGTAATACATTGTTTTTCGATTGTGGGGTTCCACTTGCGATTTGATTTAAATTTTTGGAAATAATATAGTCAATTTCCTCTTGCGGCTGGAATGCTAAAATTGTTCTCATACAAGCTCCAGCATAGAGAGGCGCCTTTCTTCCAACACGTGTGTATAGTCGAACTGGCTTTGTACTTTCGACTTTTTCGATATATAAACCCTCTTCACCATCTTTATAAGAAAGCTGTACTGCCTCATTAAACTTTTGTTGTAACTCTCTCATATGTGGTAAAGCAACCTTTCGAATGTCAAATGTCGAAAGAACTACACTTCCCAATTCTAAAAACTTCAATCCTAAGGAAAAACGGTATCCTTCACCATTTTCGGAAGTAGTTTTTTGTAAAAAATCATTATCTACAAATATCTTTAATAGTCTATAAACTGTAGGCTTAGGTATTTTTGTATACTCCGATATCTCATCCATAGACCATATAGGTTTATCACTTGTAAAAAGTTCAAATAACTGAATTCCCTTTTCTAACGTCTTACTCATCGGTTACCTCTCTTCTCATTCAGGATAAAGATGACAAGATACTTTATGTTGAGAATTTATAGCTGTCAAAACTGGAATTTCTGTCTTACATTGTTCCATACAACTAAAGCATCTCGTATGGAACATACAACCACTTGGAGGATTACCCGGACTAGGTACATCTCCTTGGAGCACAATTCTCTCTTTCTTTTCTAATGGATGTGATTTTGGTAATGCAGAGAATAAGGCTTTTGAATAAGGATGTAGTGGATTTTTAAACAGTTCATCCTTATCAGCTATTTCAACCATTTTCCCCAAATACATGACACCAATTCGGTCACAGAAGTGATGTACTACATTTAAGTCGTGTGAGATAAAAATGTAGGTTAGGTCCATTTCTTTTTGAAGTTTTCTCATTAGATTTAATACTTGTGATTGAATGGAAACATCAAGAGCCGATACTGGTTCATCTGCAATAATTAACTTTGGACGTGAAACAAGCGCTCTCGCAATGCCAATTCTTTGTCGCTGTCCACCTGAAAACTCGTGTGGTAGACGTTCTAACTGTGCTATTGTAAGTCCAACTTGCTCAGCAACTTCATATACTCTCTTTTTTCTTTCGTTCGCATCCTTTACTCCAAAGTTGATTAAAGGCTCTTCAATTACGTTGAAGATCTTCATCCGCGGATTTAATGAAGCGAATGGATCTTGGAAAACGATTTGCATATCTCTTCTTGCCTGGCGCATTTCTTTGCCACTTAGAGTTGAAATATCTTTACCTTCAAACTCTATCTTTCCTGAAGTAGGTTCTAATAATCGTAGAATAGTACGCCCAGTAGTACTTTTACCACACCCTGATTCTCCAACTATCCCGAAAATTTCGCCTTTTTTCACTTCAAAGGATACGTTATCGACTGCTTTAATTCTTTGAACGTTGCTTTTTCCAAATCCCTTTTTGACGATAAAATGTTTCGAGAGATTTTCAACTTTCAATAACGTTTCTCTTTCTTTTACTGCTACTGCCTCCACAAAATCACCTCCATCTTTAATCAGAGTAAAGCCAGCACTGTACTTGAGACTCATCATTAATCTTTTTTAGTAGTGGTTTTTCATCACATTTTTCAGTTCTATATTGACAACGTGGTGCAAATCGACAGCCCGAAGGCATATTTGCAGCAGTTGGTACAACTCCTTTGATAGATGCTAAAAACTCTTTTTGTTCATCTATTTTTGGTAGTGAAGCAAGTAACCCTTTTGTATACGGGTGTTTCGGATAATCGAATAACTCTACTACAGTGGATTCCTCAACAACTTCACCTGCATACATCACAATAACTCTGTCGCACATTTCTGCTACAACGCCTAAATCGTGTGTAATAAGTACGATCGACATATCCATTTGCTTCTGAAGCTCTTTCATTAGTTCAAGTATTTGTGCTTGAATTGTTACGTCTAATGCAGTTGTAGGCTCATCTGCTATTAGGATTTCGGGATTGCAGGATAGTGCAATGGCAATCATAACCCTTTGTCTCATACCTCCTGATAATTGGTGAGGATATTCATTAAACACTTCCTCAGCTCTCGGTATTCCAAGGGTTTTCAACATATGTATGGCATGATTTTTTGCATCCGCTTTTTTCATTTTGTTATGACTTTGAATCATTTCCACTATTTGATCCCCGATTGTAAAAACGGGATTTAAGGAGGTCATTGGTTCTTGGAAAATCATTGATACTTTCTTACCTCGTACAGATCTCCAAACCTTATCTTTAACCCCAACCATGTTTTGATTACTTATTTCAATGTTTCCATTTTGATATTCGATACCTGGTGGCAGTAAACCCATCAACGATAATGACGTCAAACTTTTTCCGCAGCCAGACTCACCAACTATCCCTAACGTTTCGCCCTTTTTCAAATCAAAGGTTACTCCGTTAACAATTGGTATTTGCCTTTTCCCGTCTCGGATTCCAAGTTTTAAATCCTTTACTTCTAATACGCTTTCGGCCAATGGAATTCACTCCCTTTTTAGTTTTTTAACCTACTACTGTGAAAAAATATTTTGAGTATGTAGATTTCAATACACATTACATACACCATTTAATAATTTCATTTTGTGAAATCAAGAGTTCAAATTTTGAAATCTTTATTGTTTTTATTTTATTCTCAATTATCTAACAATTTCAATGCCAAAAAGAGATGATATTAATCTAATGTTAAGATTGTTATTAATATTATAACTTTTCAGATAAGTGACTCTAACTTTCTGTATACATTAATAAACCTTTTTTACCCACATTTTTTTTGAATTTGTATCATTCCATGTCATGTGATGCAGAAAAATAAAACCACAAATACAAAAGTATTTGTGGTTGATATAATTATGCTTTTTTCTTTACTGGTGTTTTTCGCTTTCGGACTGTAGGTTGCTTTGTTTTTTCTTTTGTTTTGTCTAATGATGCTTGTAAAGCTGCCATTAAATCCGTCATATCTGAAGGTACTTTTGTTTCCTTCTCGGCAGCGGTTACTACAACCTCTCCAGATTTTTTCTTCTCGATTAGTTCAAGTAGTGCTGTTCGATAATCATCGTTATATTTTTCAGGATCGAATTTTTCTGTTAATTGTTCAATTAACATTAAAGCCGTATCCAATTCTTTATCGGCTATCTTATCTTCACTCGGTATATTTGGAACTTCATCAGCCTTTCTAACTTCATCAGGAAAATGAATTGTCTCCATTAACAATGTGTCACCATAAACTCGAACGATTGCTAGTTGTTCCTTTGAACGAATGGTTATTTTGGCAACACCTATTTTCCCAGATTCTTTTAATGCACTTCTTAGTAATGCATAGGCTTTACCACCACCACTATCTGGTGCTAGAAAGTAGCTGCGTTCAAAATAAATAGGGTCAATTTCATTTAATTGGACAAATTCAATAATTTCGACTGCCTTATCTTCACTTTCTTTCTTCAAGTTCTCTAATTCTTCGTCATCAAGTACAACGTATTTATTTTTAGAGTATTCATAAGCTTTTACGATATCTTCATTTCCTACTTCCTTATCACATACAGGACATACTTTTTTATAGTTGATTGGACTACTACATTCTTTATGCAATTGGCGCAATTTAATATCTTTGTTTTCCGTCGCAGTATGTAATTTTACTGGAATATTCACAAGTCCAAAACTAATACTACCTTTCCAGACTGTATGCACCTTCATCACCGCCTTTCTCTTATTATGTTGTACTCTTCATTGTTCTATGTATAACTACTACATTTATCCTAAAACTAAAGAAAAAAGAGGTTTATGATAATGAAACCAATGCTCTTAACCGCATCAGACGATTTACCTTCAACAAAAGATTGGATATATGAAGTGAAATATGATGGATTTCGTTGCATCATTCACTGGGATAAAACAGGAATCCAAATTATGAGTCGAAACGAAAAAGACTTAACAAATTACTTTCCCGAGATTGTAACATTTTCTGAAATAGCAAAGGACAAAGTATATCCTTTCCTTCCTTTAACATTAGATGGGGAAATTTGCTACCTTATAAATGACTATAAAAGTAACTTTTCGATTGTTCAAACTCGTGGAAGAATGCGAAATGAAGATGTAATACTAAATAGTGCAAAAAAATTCCCATGTAATCTTATCGTATTTGACCTCATCCGATATAAAGGATTAGATATATCTGATTATGTCCTGAACGAACGAAAGGCATTGTTAAAATCTCTTTTTGAAGCCATCGATTTTTCGACAACAATTAATTACGAAAAAAAGGGACATATTCAATTAATAGATGTATTTCAAAAAGATCAACTAGCTATGGATGCAGTAAAAAATCATAGTGGAGAAGGAGTAGTTGCAAAGCATCTATCTAGTACTTGGGACAGTGGTGTACGAACGACTCATTGGTTAAAAGTGAAAAATTGGTGTTATGTAACTGTCATTTTGACCAAGTATGATCAAGAAAATGGTTATTTCCACGGATCTATTTATAAGCAAGATCAACTAATTGAAATCACTGTTTTTAAGCATGGATTTTCAGAGCAGCAATTTCAAACACTTGTTACTTTTGTCAAAAGTAATGGTCGACAAGCAACATCTGAAACTTGGGAAATTGACCCTTCCATTTGTGTAGATGTTGCATGCATTGACTTTGACGGTAAGAAGTTGAGAGAACCTCGTTTTTCTAAATTTCGGTTTGATTTGCAACCTGATCACATTAATTGGAAAACAATGATCAGACAATTAAATCCAATTCCTGAAAGAGTACAAATTACACATCCTGATAAACCAATTTGGCCAAAGGTAAATGTTGATAAGGACGACTATTTATATTATTTACAGCATGTGTCACCATACTTTCTTCCTTTTCTAAAAAATCGATACTTAACGGCAATCCGTTATCCTCACGGAGTTCCTGGTGAAAGCTTCTATCAAAAAAATGCACCGGATTACAAACCTTCTTTTATTGCTACTAAGATGGAAGAAGATATCAATTACATTTTGTGTAATAATATTGAGACGTTATTATGGTTAGGAAATCAGGTTGTTATCGAATATCATATCCCTTTTCAAACGGTGGATACACATTATCCTACTGAAATTGTTTTCGATCTCGATCCGCCTTCAGTGAATGAATTTTCTTTAGCTATTGAAGCAGCAATAAGAATGAAATCAATTTTTGACCAATTTGGATTAGTTTCGTTTGTAAAAACATCCGGTGGAAAGGGATTGCAGGTGTATATCCCTTTGCCTAAAAATACTTTTACCTACGAGGATACACGAATTTTCACGGAATTTGTATGTACATTTTTATGTGAGCAAGAGCCTAATTGGTTTACAATGGAGAGATTAAAAAAGAATCGCGATCAAAAGCTTTATCTTGATTTTATTCAACATGCCTATGGGAAAACAATT
Organism: Lysinibacillus sp. PLM2; assembly: GCA_023168345.1. Classification (NCBI taxonomy): domain Bacteria; kingdom Bacillati; phylum Bacillota; class Bacilli; order Caryophanales; family Bacillaceae; genus Lysinibacillus; species Lysinibacillus sp. PLM2. The sequence continues at coordinate 3,571,050 of AP025689.1, forward strand.
ATAGCCCCTTATTCACCAAGAGGGAATGAACAAGGGTTAATTGCAACACCACTGAACTGGGAAGAAATAAACGAAAAACTTACACCCGCTTTATTTTCTATTCCACAGGTAATTGAGAGATTAAAAATTAACGGAGACCCATTCCGGGAATTTAGAGAAGTTGGAGAAAAACAAAATTTTAATGAGGTACTTCAGAATTTAAAACAATTAGTAAAAGCACGTAAGGGGAAATAAAACCTTCATCAGAATATTTTCTATGAAGGTTTTATTTATTGATCAAACTTGGTATTTCATTTAACTGTAGAACTCTTAACTTATATACTTGATAACACATTATGATAATAATCCATACATCAATCAAGTCACCCCCATAATACATTGTCATCGCTCCTAACTCCGCAGAAGCTTTTGAAACACCTGAGGGAGGATTTGCATAAATCCACTTTGATAAAACATTATGACCCGCCAACGCAGAAATGAATACCAATGCTCTGAATCGAAAAGTCGTACGATGTGGCGAAGGATCAATATAAATCATAGACGCCGTAAAAACATATCCTGCCAAAAAAACATGTACATGAATTAGTACATAAAGAAACATTGATTGATGCATTGCTTCATAAAGATCTGTTGTGTATAAAATCCATAGGCCTCCGATATTTAGCGTACTCGCTACTAAAGGATGACTTATGAATTGAACATATCTACTCCTTAACACTTTACTTACTTTCCTGGCATGACTAATTTTTAACGACCTAAGCAATAAAGTCATCGGAGCAGAAATTACAATAAGTAATGGGCCGAGCATTCCTAGCAGAAGATGTCCAATCATGTGAACTGTAAAATCTGTATGTGAGAGCTTTGCAATTGGACCAATAAGTGCAGTTGCAATACATAATATACCGAAACTAAAACTAATAATTCGATAAATTGGCCAAACTTTATATTTTTTATTCGTCAATACAACTCCATATAGATACAATACAATCAATAATTGAAATGGGATACTCCATAGGAACAGTTCAATTAGATTGTACGTAACATGATTCGTATGTTCATGTTGCAACTGGTCCCTCACTCGCTCTCTCTGCTTTTTTAGCCTTACGTATGACAACAAGTCCAATAATGATGAGTACTGCAGCTAATACATTCCATATCAAATCATAATAAAATATTTCTACATTATAGCGGATCTGATGGATTCTCATAATTTTATGTTGGATAATACCGTCATAAAGATTGAACGTTCCCGCCCCAAGCATATAGGAACCAAACCACCGTCTTTTCTTCCACGCTTTCTGTTTACGTAAATAAGCTACCATAAAAAGGCTACCTACTGTTGCAAACCAGCTAAATGCATGAAATAATCCGTCGGAAATTAGACCAACACTTGTCGTTGATAAGTCATAAAAATGATGCCAATGTAATAATTGGTGAAAAATTACTTCATCCAAAAACGCTACTGCTCCTAAGCCAAATAAAATACCTGACCAAAAGTTCATTGAATCAATTGTCCGTTTATTCGTTCTCAAATTATTCATCCTCATTTATTATTTGTTATCCATAAATTTTAGTTTTACCCAAATATGACCAGTTTAAAATGATTAGGATGAAAATATAAAAAAAGATGGCTATTTTCATAGCCATCTCCTCATGTTCTATCTTTTCACAACGTTGAAATTTTCATTTATTAAGAGCCAATTTTGTGGGAATGGGAACCCTAGCTTCCAATAGCTAATTCCGCGTAATCCTAAACGCTTCATTAAGTTAAATTTCGCTTGAATCGATCTTGCATCTTCAAACCAAACTTTATGCGCGTTTCCTTCTGAATCAATATAATTAAAGTTTGGCGCTTGTGCTTCATAGTCATATTGGATGACAGCATTGTTTTCTCTTGCAATTTCTAATGCTCTTTGAGGACTTACTGCACGAGCATACTCTCCACCTTCAACAAAAGGAAGTTTCCAATCGTAGCCGTAAAGATTTTGACCCATCATAATTTTATTGGCAGGCATTTCGGTTAATGCATATTGGATAACATCTTCAACTGGACCAATTGGTGAAACTGCCATTGGTGGTCCCCCAGAATAACCCCATTCATAGGTCATTAAAACAACAAAATCAACAATTTCGCCATGTGCTCTATAATCATGGGCTTCATACCATTGTCCAGTCTGTTCGGCGCTTGTTTTTGGTGCTAATGCAGTGGAAATCAAGAAACCTTCACCGTGTAAGTATTCTGCTGCTCTTCTTAAAAAGTTATTGTAAGCTTCTCTTTGATCTCCTGGTAAAAATTCGAAATCAAAATGAATGTCAGACACACTGCCAATTCTCCGAGCTTCCTCCACAATGTTTTCGAGAAGAACTTCCTGCACTGCTTCACTCTGCAAAATCGCTCTACCTAAATCACCGCTAAATTGGCCTTCCTCTAAGTTGCTCACGACCATCATTAAAGTGGCACCTACTTCTCTTGCAACTTCTGGTATCCCTTCAATTGGCATTAGTTCGATACTTCCATCTCGTCTTGCTTCATAGCTAAACGGTGCTAAGTATGTTAGGTAAGGACCAACGCTTCTTGCTTCATCTAATAATTCTTGACTAACTGTTTCACCTGTCGGCTCAATATAAATATTCACTTCGGCATCTGTTTTTTGCATTGGTGGAATATAAAGTCTTAAACCTACCCACAATTGTTGGTTTGGACTAAGCCCATTGATTTGAGCAAGATTGTTTGGATTAAGTCCAAATCGCTGTGCTACCGAGTACAAAGAATCTCCTTGTTGAACCCAATAAAAACTGCCTACAATCGGAATCACAAGCGCTTGCCCTACGACTAGTTGATCAGTTTCTGCTAATTGATTTGCTTGTAAAATATTTTGATAGTTTATACCATATGCTTGTGATATCCCCCATACCGACTCACCTTGCCGTACAACATGAATTTGGATGATAACACTCCTTCTATCACTTTTTCACTAAATGGACGCTGTAGGTCGCTTTTGTCCATATCAATTAATTTTATGATTCAATATCAAAATACATAACAAATCATAACTATAAAAAACCCGTAAATGTTTGTTCATTTTCAAACTTTTACGGGTCTTCCTTATCGCAACTATTATTAATTCACAAGATTATGCTCATATAAATAATCGTAGGTAATGTCAACAAATAAATACTCCTTATCACTTATTGCCATTGAATATGTACGTGTTAACTCACCTGTTTCGATATCACTATAGATAGCAGATAATTCGCCTTTTTCGTCATTTCTCATTTTGATGATGTTGAAAAGGAAGTAGGGACGCCAGCTCCAGTTTTTACCAATCGCACTTTCTTGTACATTCCATACACCCTTGTTAAACATGATGTTTGGTGAAGTTTGAAAACCTTCTTCATTGCAAATATAAAAACGAAATGCATATTTCTCTAACTTTTTAGCTAATTGTAGTAAATTATCCACATCACAACTTGATGGTTTAATCATTTCTACGATGCTCGCAATCATTTTTTGCAGCTTCTTCATTTCCTCAAATTTTACTTCTAACTGCTTTTTCTCCGCAGAGATAAAATGCTGGCATTCATTACGAAATTTTTCCTTCAACGTGTCACGTGGGATAAACTCTTTAGTTGGCTTTTGCAAATAAGGACCTTTAAAATACCGCGCACCATTTTTCCATGCATGATGAAGCTGATAATCTGTCTGTATATTATCAAACATGAGTGTAGCACCAATTTTCACAGCTAACGATTGAATTGTTTTAAACACATGGTTTTGTGCTCCCCAATTATTATAATTTAATTGGGTCACGTTGATTTTTAATATTGCTGGTTCAAGCATTAATATTTGGTCTAATTTACTCTCAGAACCGATATTATCTAAAGCGATCTTTACCCCATACGTTTTTATATAACGTATCGGATGTTGTAATTGCTCAAATTCCCCTTTATATTTATGCTCTGGAATTACTAAATAAATATGAGGTAAGAGGGACTCTTCAACTAACTTTTTTAAGATTTGAAAATAAGAATCGCCGAAATCCTCCATTAATAAGTTCGGATTACATGGTAATAATAAATTCACTTCTCGCAATTGATCTGCTGCAAGATTAATCGCCTTTTCCACAACATAATGTTCAATTTCAATACGTAAATCTGCAGGAATGGTTTCATCGTAAGTATAATCAACAATTTTGTAGTTTTTACCTTCGTTTGAAATTTGACCTATTACTTCATAGGCAACCAGAACATGCTCATCCGCACTATAAATTGGTTCGAACTCTATTTCTATATCGTCTAATCTATCTAAAATATCGAGAACATTCATCCTTCAAACCCCCACACACAAATTTCACTGACAGTGCTATTTAATTAATTATACACGAAATCATATATTACAAAAAGTTGTGCGTATGAATTTTTTTGAATAAAAATTTATAAATATACATCTTTTTACTCATTTTTGACATAAAGGAAAATGCCTATTTCCTATTTTCATTAGTTTAATTGGGATTTCTATAATAATAAAACAACTATCCATTAACAGCCTTAGATTAAGGGGTAAATCAGTTTCAATTCTTTTAACAGTTTTTTATAATTCTCTAAAGCAATAACTACTTTATCTACTCTTAATTTGCTTATCAATTATCCTTTTACTATTTCTTAATCTTTACCTTTCATTTCCTGTAAAGTACTGGCTGTTCCTTTTACACTTCGATTTCTCCCGCTTTTCTTCGCTACATAAAGTGCTTGATCCGCACGATTATACCAGTCGTAGAAGGTTTCATTTTTATTTCTTTGTGCTACCCCTAAACTTGTAGTTATGAATCCAACAATAGGAAATTGATTATCGGCAATCGTTTTACGAATATTCTCTACCATTTCATATGCCTCGTGCAAATCATTTCTAGGCATAATAATGAGAAACTCTTCTCCACCTAGTCGTACAAAATAATCTGTCGGTCTTAATAACGTTTTCACAAGACGCGTGGTTTCTTTTAAAATTTCATCACCGACTAGATGCCCCCACGTATCATTGACACTTTTAAAGTGATCCACATCAAGAATAGCCATTGATAGAGGTTTACCAGTTTCATCAGCCTCATTCATCTCTTGGCCAATTCTCTGGTTTAAAAAGTGACGATTATAAAGACCTGTTAAATCATCTGTTGTTGCTAGTGTATTTAATTTCTTATTTTTCTCCTCCAAAGTTTTCGTTAACTCTGTAAGCCTTTTATTTTTATCATTAAGGTTCATTTCTAATTTTCTAGTCTTCGTTATATCTCTAGCAGATGCATAAATATACTTTCCATTTGGTTGTGCATTCCACTCCAAATATCTATATTTACCTTCCTTTGTACGAAATCTATTTACAAAATGAGTGATTGATTCTTGTTGCCTTAAATTCTTCATAGCTTTAACTGTTGAAGGAACATCCTCAATGTGTATGAGTGATGTAAAGCTTCTTCCCTCTAGTTCTTCAACACTGTACCCTAAAGTTTCTTCGAATGCCTTATTTACTCTAATAAAGTTGCCATCCGTATCTGCAACACATAGTAAATCAATATTTACTTTTAAAAAGCCCTCAATTTCTTCATCCTGTAAATACTCTTTTGTTGCATCGTAGTAAATACAACCAAAAAAGTTAGCGTTTAAAGGGAAAATTTTTATTCGAATCCATTTTTTTAGTAGGGAAAGATAAATATCAGTCGTAATAGATTTAGGGTTTTTGATTATAGTGTCTTCTAAAATCTTTCCCAATTCGATTTCATTTTCCACCTCAGGAGGAATTACTTCATAATAACTTTTAGAAAGAATATCTAAATCTTGAATTTCCATCAGCTTTTTATAAGCATCATTTACTGCAATATACTCATAATCATATCGATGATGGTTTTCATCAAAAAATGTTTTATGAATTGAGTATGCAGTTGGCGAGTTATTAAAAAAAGTTAATAGCAAATCTTCATTCATTTAACTATCACCCAATCGTCAATTGTACATATTAGCCATATTCTTTACCTTGTTCGTTAAAATTATAAAATTCGGGGTTAATATATAACAAATTTTATTAAATAAATAACCACCTCTCAAAAGCTGAGAGGTGGTTTTATATTGTTTTTTAATTTTTAATGTGCATTTTTTGAATTTGTTACACGTTTTAAGAAGAATGAAAGTACTAAAGCAATTACTGTAAATAAAGTTGCTACTAAAAACGACAGATGAATACCCTCTAGTAATGCTTGTTGCGCTAACGCCTCTTCTGTAATCATAGTGCCACTAGCCATTGCTTCTTTTGCAATATCTGCCCCAGCTGAAGCTGCTCGTTCACCCATAACTGCAACAAGTATTGCCGTACCAATTGAACCAGCAACTTGTTGAATCGTGTTATTTGCAGCTGTACCATGTGGATAAAGTTTTGCTGTTAATGAATTTAAACCATTTGTCATGATTGGCATCATAACTAGAGATATCCCAAACATACGGATTGTATATACAAAAATAATGTAGAAATAACTTGAATCAATTTGAAGCTTCGCTAATAGATATGTTGAGATTCCCGTGATAATTAAACCTGTTATTGCTAATGGTTTCGGGCCTATTTTATCAAATAATCTACCCGTAATCGGTGACATAATAGCCATAATTATAGCTCCTGGAAGCATCATTAAACCTGATTCCATTGGGTTAATTCCACGAACTTGTTGAACATATGCAGGTGTTAAAATCATACCGCCCATCATTGACATTGATAAAACGGCACTAATAATTGCTGCTAGGGCAAACATTGGTGATTTAAAAATCCCCATATCTAATACTGGTGTTTCCAATTTTAACTGTCTGATAACAAACCAAGTAACCCCAATAATTCCAATAATCAGTGTAGTAATTACAATAGGATCCGTCCAGCCATCATTACCAGCAGTACTGAAACCATAAAGTAACCCTCCAAATCCGATTGTTGAAAGAACTATGGAAAAATAGTCTAATGTAACCTTTTTATTTGGTAACACATTTTCGAGCTTCCAAAAGCTAAATAATAGACTTAATATAGCAAATGGTAAAATCATTTCAAATAAAACGCGCCAATTGAAGTGTTCAACAATATATCCAGATAATGTAGGTCCAATTGCAGGTGCAGCAATCATTACTAATCCGAACATCCCCATCGCTGCACCACGCTTTTCAACTGGGAAACTAATTAGCATGACATTCATTAATAATGGAGCCATAAATGAAGACCCTACTGCCTGAATCATTCTCCCAGCAAGTAGCACTGCGAATGTTGGAGCGATTGCAGCAAGAAGTGTACCTAGTGCAAAAATAACCATTGCTACAATAAATAAAGGTCTAGTTTTATATCGGGTAATAAAATATGCAGATGCTGGAATGAGTACCCCACTAACTAACATATACCCTGTTGCTAACCATTGTCCTGTTGCGTAGCTTACTCCTAAATCACTTGTTATCGTTGGTAGCGCTACAGCCAATAGTGTATTATTTAGAAAAGCAACAAAAGCACCCACAAATAAAATCGCTATCATTAAATACGGGGGCTTTTGAGGCGTTTGTTCTGTATGTGTATTCATAAGTATTATATTCACTCTCTTTTCTTTCGTTATCATATAGCTGAAATTTATTTTATACCCGTAGTCTATTTTTTACAAGAAATAAATTTGATTTTTTAAATACGCTGAATTGTAAGTGTTTACAAAGTGTACTTGTGGTATAATTTTAAGTAATAAAGTACAAATAGGGTGATCAAATGAATAATCGAAAACGCCAAATTATTAATGCTGCTCGTAAATTGTTTATAGAAAAGGGATTCAACGATACATCTATTATGGACATTATTGCTTCAGCAAATGTATCAAAGGGAACTTTTTATAATCACTTTACTTCCAAAAATGAATGTTTAATTGCTATTTTAGAGGAAAGTAGAGAAGTAACAGTTAATAGACGATTTGAAGTTGCCATGAATGAGGATCCTTCTGATTTAAATGTTCTTGTCAAACAAATATCATTATTGCTCCATGTAAATCGAGAGCATAACTTGTTAGAAATATTTGAGTCCATATCGGGTTTTAAAGATGCTGACCTTAAAGAGGTATTAGAAAAGCATACGATTCAAGAATTAAATTGGTTAGCCAATCGACTTGTTGATGTTTTCGGAGAGGAAATAAGAAGTGTTTCCTATGATTGCGCTATTTCCTTATTTGGAATATTATCTCAAACACTTCGAACAATTTCTATTACAACAAAACAAAATAAATCCCCTGAAAATATAGTTTTTCCCATTTTAAAACGTATAGAAAGTATGCTTCCACATCTTATCTCGACGAGTGATCTAATCATTACACCTGATATTGTTCAAGCATTACAAAATAAAATTGAAGAAAAAATTATTAAAAAAGAAGACTTAGTACAACAACTGCAAGGATTTATTAAAAATTTAACCGATTTTGATTCAGGAAAGGGGAAAGAATATGCTGAATTTATATTATGTGAATTAAAATCATCAGATCGAAATTATTCTATTCTCGAGGTTGTAGTTGCTGCTTTTAATAAATCCTTTAGAAACTCACGACATGAAGCTGAAGCACATGAGATATCTGTTCACCTATGGCGTTATATGCACAAAAAGAAGGAAGAACTTTTGTAAGCCATACTTTTATCCCTCTTTTTTAGAGTAAATGTTAATAGTTTTTTGAAATTAACCTAGATTTAACCTTCAACTCTTACAATTTATCCAAGGGATTTTTTGAAAATTAATACCAAGATTTCATTGTCCCTAAAAAAACTGAGTTGGTGGTGTAAATATTATGAAGAAGTTATTAATCGGTGCAGCATTAACAGCTAGCTTTGTACTTGTTACTGTTGGACCGCCGTCTGCTAAAGCAGCACAAAGTAATTTAGAAAATATCGGTATTAGTAACATCAGTCAAATTAATTTACAAAGTATGGATATTGAAAGTGCTCTACTAATGGTTCAGCAACAAAGAACGAAATTACTTGATGAACAGCTTAACCAACAAATATTAGAGGTTCAAAAAAGAAATGAACAGGCTAGCCAAATGAATAATGTACACCTCATTTTAATAGCAATGAATGATGAGCTAGGTTTAATTTTATTGAATTCTCAACAAAACATCGATACGTCTACATTAAGTGATCATCTAACTGAGTTGAATGCAATTTATCAAAGCATCGGAATGGATAAATTTGATCTAAACTTTGACTCAACTGAAAAGGAACATTTAGTTAATTTAAAGTCGAAAGTTGAAATTGAATTGACTAAAGTGAAAAGCTATCTTGACAGTATAAGCAATTCACAGCAGATGGATATGCTACGTCTTCAATCATTGTCAAATAAACGCAATGAAGCTTTCGATACAATGACTCAATTTATTAATAAAATGAATGAGGACCGTTCAAAAATTTTAGAAAATTTCCGTTAGTATTAAAGTAGTAAATCTAAAAAACCTTGTGTTATTATAACACATCCATTTGGGTGTGTTCTTTCCTTTTCCCTTTGTTGATAATCACAATTACCGATTAATGCAGCTTTTTAAGGTAGATAAGTAAAGAATTTATATCTATATTTCGTATTCCATTAAAAAGGCCTTGTAGTATCACTACAAGGCCTTTTGGTTATGTTCACTTACGATACGTTAATTTATATCATTTAGTAATGCTTCTTCTTCTAGTTTAATTAGTTCTTCAAATGGAAGAACATCGTCACCAGAAGGAATACCATGCGAAAATTCGATATTTTCATTAACATTTGATTTTGATTGATCTAATGACAGTTTTAAGCTAAATGCTTCACCTTCAGCTGTAATCGTAATATCAATCGTGCTTTCATCATAGCTAATATAATTGTCCTTACTAATTACTATGATTTCATCCAGTTGATTAATTTTTAAATATTTATTAATCTCTGAAGCTACTTCATCAATATTAATTTCTTCAGTAGCGAATAATTCTTTTGCTAATGCAAGATCTTCATCTGTTAGTCCTAAAGCTTTAATGTATTCAGGATTATCTAATAGCTCTAATAATTGAGGTAATAATTCATTAACGACTTTATCTAAAAATGGTTTTAATGTTTCATTCGTTAATTCAAATTTAATCACTTTACTTGCATCTACACCTTCTGGAACTGTTACAGTACTTGGATCTATTTCTTTATAAAAATCTTTTCCAAGTATTTCAATGAATAGGTTAATAATGTCTGCATTTAGTTTCGTTTGTAATTCCATATCAAATGTTGAAGCAGGCTGTCCAGATAGCTCAGCTAGTTCTACAAGATCAAATTCAATAAATTTCCCTTTAAGAGCTTCAGGTAATGGTAATAGCGGAGAATTTGGAAGTTTGATCCACATTTTTTCTTCTGTCATCACCATTGGTATAGTGAATGTTGATTGAATGTCACCCTTTAATGAAATGTTAATATCTGCTTCAAATTGCATAGGGTCTTTTTGGTATGCACCTGTAATATCAATTTGAACATCTTTTAATACTTCAAAGATTGCCGCAACTTCTGGTGTTTCCTCATCAATCTCAGGTAAAACAAGTCCTAAATCCATACTTGCTTCAAATTCGTAAGTATCTAGGTTTAGTTCATTTGTATAAACTTCTTTCAATAAATCTACAACACCTGCGTTTTCCTCTTTAGTATCTAGAGCTTTCGACAGGAAAGCAACAAAATGAGCACGTGTTGTTGGCGCAGAAGGTTTAAATGTTTTATCTTCATATCCAGCTGTAATGTTATTTGCATATAGTGCATCAATTGCTGCATACGCATAATAATCTTTCTTTACATCTTTGAAATTAGATGTTTTATTTCCTTTTAAGTCAAATGCATTTGCTAGGATAGTCGCCATTTGAGCTCGCGTAAGTGGTTTGTTAGGCTCAAATTTATTATTACTTCCTGACATAATACCCGCATTTGTAACTGCAGCTATTTCTTTAACGTAAGGGTGGTCTTCTTTAATGTCTTTATATTGGATAGTAGTATTTACGTTCTCTGTATCCAACTCTAAAGCATTTGTTAGCATGATTGCAGCTTGTCCACGAGTAACCTTTTGATTTGGGCGGAATGTTTGGTCTTCATAACCTTTTATAATACCCGCCTCAACGAATTCATTGATAATATCCTTAGCCCAATAATTTTCTGCAACATCTTTAAAAGAACCTGCTGCATGCGCTTGTTGGATTGGTAAAGCAAGGATTAAAAGTAAAGCAAGTAAAAACGAGGTAATTCTATTTTTCTTCATCTTAATCTCCTTTTCTGTTAAATTGTTTAAAATATCTAACAATATATAAATTGTAACATAGATTTCCAGTAGATTTTAACGATATCCTCAATAAAATCAAATTTAGAACTTTTTGCTTATTTTGGATGACTTTATGACTAAGTAAGTATATTATTCTTCTTTAAACATAAGTAAGGGAGTGAAAAAAGAAGCAGAACATAAGTTACTCATAATAAAATAAAAGGAAGTACACCTTTTCATTACAGGTGTACTTCCCTTTATTCTATATATGGAATTAATAATTCTAATTTATTTTCGAACTTAAGGTTTAAGTTTCTTTTTCCTTATCCAAATCGGCATCAAATTCCTCCGAAAATTCTGTTTGAAGGTTATTAACACGAGTATAATTACTTGGTCGATCTACACCTTCAAAAACATGATTTCTTAAATATCTATGGAAATATAGTTCACCCGCGGCGATAAACAAAGCCGATAATAATGAAGCAGACAACACAGGAACATTATCATTAAACAAAAATGAACCTAAAACCCATACTCCTAAAAAGGCAAGAATAAAGTCTCCAACAGCAGCACCTATATTTCCAATTAACGGTAAAATAAATATATCTCCAACAAATGCAATTACAGTTAGTAGTGCACTTATAATAAGTATATCTCCAAATGATACATTAAAAAATAATCCTAACACAACCCATAAAACAGCTACCGTCATGACGAGTTTAATAAAAAACGCCTTTGTGTATCTCAATAAATACCTCTCCTTTCATTAACTTATTTATTAGATTTTCCAGTTTCAAAATCATCATACATTTTAAGTAGAGGTATTAATTACATTTTAAAAAACAGGTGAAGATGTGCATAAGCTTTTATAAATTTATTAATATTGGCCATAATAATTACAAGCATTTAGTTTCATTTTCCATTTAAATAATTTCTTAACTCTTGACATTTTTTATACAAAAAGAAGCTTCTCAATAGTTTAAAAAACTAATGAGAAGCTTCTATAAGATGACCTAATATCCAGGATTCCTGGAGTGATTACATCATTCCCATTCCGCCCATATCAGGCATTGCAGGAGCTGGGTTTTTCTCTGGAATATCAGCTACAACCGCTTCAGTTGTTAAGAATAGAGCTGCTACAGATGCAGCGTTTTGTAATGCTGAACGAGTTACTTTTGCAGGGTCAACGATACCAGCGTCAATCATGTTTACCCATTCACCAGTTGCAGCGTTGAATCCAACACCAATTTCTTCACGTTTTAAGCGGTCAACGATAATTGAACCTTCAAGACCCGCATTGTTTGCAATTTGACGTACTGGCTCTTCTAAAGCACGTAATACGATACGTACACCAGTAGCTACATCGCCTTCTACTTCAGAAAGTACTTTATCAACAGCACTATAAATGTTTAGAAGCGCAGTACCACCACCTGATACAATACCTTCTTCAACTGCAGCACGAGTTGAGTTTAATGCATCTTCAATACGAAGTTTACGTTCTTTTAATTCTGTTTCAGTTGCAGCACCAACTTTGATTACTGCTACACCACCAGCTAATTTTGCAAGGCGTTCTTGTAATTTTTCTTTATCGAATTCAGATGTAGTTTCAGCAATTTGAGAACGAATTTGGTTCACTCGACCTTCAATAGCATCGCTGCTACCAGCACCTTCTACGATTGTTGTGTTGTCTTTATTAACAACAACTTTACCTGCTTTACCTAATGAAGTAACTTCAGCAGTTTTTAAGTCTAAACCAAGTTCTGAAGTAATTACTTGACCACCAGTTAAGATCGCGATATCTTCAAGCATCGCTTTACGACGATCACCAAAGCCAGGAGCTTTTACAGCAACTACGTTAAATGTACCGCGTAGTTTATTTAAAATTAAAGTAGTAAGAGCTTCTCCTTCAATATCCTCTGCGATGATTAATAACGGACGGCTTTGTTGAACAACTTGTTCAAGCAATGGAAGAATCTCTTGGATACTTGATATTTTTTTATCAGTAATCAAAATATATGGATTTTCTAATACTGCTTCCATTTTATCTGTATCAGTTACCATATAGTGAGATACATAACCACGGTCGAATTGCATACCTTCTACTACATCTAATTCAGTAGTGAAGCCTTTAGATTCTTCGATTGTAATTACACCATCAGTACCTACACGTTCCATCGCATCAGCAATAAATTGACCTACTTCTTCGTCAGCAGCAGAAATTGCAGCAACTTGTGCAATCGCTTCTTTATTTTCTACTGGGCGAGAAATCACTTGTAGTTCTTCTAATGCAGCAGCTACAGCCTTGTCCATACCTTTACGAATACCTACCGGATTTGCACCAGCTGTAACGTTTTTTAGACCTTCACGAATCATCGCTTGAGCTAATACAGTTGCAGTTGTCGTACCGTCACCAGCGATTTCGTTTGTTTTAGATGCAACCTCAGCAACTAATTTTGCACCCATATTTTCATAAGCATTTTCTAATTCGATTTCTTTTGCTATTGTTACACCGTCATTTGTAATTAATGGAGAACCAAATTTTTTCTCAAGAACAACGTTACGACCTTTTGGCCCTAATGTTACTTTTACAGTGTTTGCTAATTTATCAACACCTTGAAGCATTAGCGTGCGAGCTTCTTCTGAGAACTTAATATCTTTTGCCATTGTTTTACCCTCCAATTTTTAACTCAATATTCATATTAAAAGCATTTACTAAATCGCCATTTTTTCACAGTTTTAAGTCATTATTAGCCAATAATAGCTAAAATGTCGCTTTCGCGTAAAATTAAATATTCGTTACCTTCATATTTCACTTCTGTGCCTGAATATTTAGAGAAGATAATTGTATCTCCTTCTTTCACTTCAAGCTCGACACGTGTGCCGTTATCTAGTACACGACCAGTTCCTACTGCTACCACTTTACCTTGTTGCGGTTTTTCCTTTGCTGAATCTGGAAGAACAAGTCCTGATGCAGTTTTTTCTTCCACCTCAACTAGTTCGATAATGATACGATCACCTAATGGTCTTAACAAGTGAAACAACCTCCTAGAATATTATTATTTTTAATATTTCATTTTTATTAGCACTCTGTTTAAACGAGTGCTAACACAATTATTATAATAATGAATTCAATTTCTATTTGCAAGTATGAAGCACAAAAAAATTTGAATTATTTTCATCATCATCTACAATAGAGTAAGACTGGTTATATTTAGAGTCCAACTGTACTATTCTAGGTATTTCCATTATTTTTTAAACAACATCTTTTAGAAAGAGGGATATAAATATTGAGTCATAAAAATAATGGTAAAACACAAAAAACTGCATTTTATATATTACTTGTTTATATTGCTTGTCAACTTTCTAGCCTTCTTTTACTTATTCCAAGTGTGAGAGATTTATTCCTAAATTACATTGGAAATGATACCGTAGCAATCTATTCTTTAACTGCTTGGTGGTCTACAATTGCCTTTGCTATCGCATTTGTCATTTCTATCATTTTAATTCTAAAAAATAAGAATTTCTGGAATATATTTAAAGGTGAAAAAACTTCTATTGGTAGCGCAATCCTTTGGGGGATATTAGGATTTTTCTTAGTATTATTTGGCCAAATGATTGGTGCAAATATCGAGGTTGCTATTGGCATTGATTATGGTTCAGAAAATACCGAGACACTCTTAAGAGTTACTGAAATTGCTCCTATTATGATTTTATCAACTGTATTATTAGGGCCATTCTTAGAAGAACTTATTTTCCGAAGAGTTGTGTTTGGTTCTTTAGTACAGACACAAAATTTTTGGATTGCTGGAATCATAAGCTCAATTGTTTTTGGAGCCATTCACTTAGATTTTACACATATCATCTTATATACGATTAGCGGCTTTATTTTTGCTTTTCTTTATTACAAAACTAAACGTTTACTTACTTCGATCATTGCACATATCATGTTAAATGGTTTTGTTGTCATCACTCAACTAAACTACGATGCACTCAAAGAAATGCAAAATGCGCTCCAGTTCTTTATTTTTATACAATAGAAAAAGTGTAGGTGAAATCACATTTGATTTTACCTACACTTTTTATGGTTGCTGATTACTCATTTGTTCGATTTGACGTCGTTGTTCTGCAAGTAGCGCTTCTACTTGTTGTCTTTGACTCTCTTCTTGTTCTTCGCGTTGTCTTTGTTCTTCCGCTTTCAAAAACTTCCTATAGCCGATACGAGCAATGATAATGCTTATTTCATATAACGCAAATAATGGAATGGAAATAATTAAGTATGAAACAAGATCTGGTGGCGCTAATAAAACAGCTATAACAAATAATACGAAGTATGAATATTTACGGAATTTCACCATTAGCTTTGGATCTAGTATTCCCAGTCGAGCTATAAATAGTGTAACCACTGGCAGTTGGAATATAAATCCAAACGGCACAACTAATTTAAATAAAAAGGAAAAGTACTCATTAATCCCAATGGTCTGCTCAATTTCAAGTCGGTGTGATAGATTCATCATAAAATCAAGGACATTAGGGAATAAGACGAAATATGCAAAGGCTAGTCCACCTACAAATAGGAAAAAGGCGTAGGGAATATATTTCAACGTTGCCTTACGTTCTGATTCTAATAAGCCTGGTGTAATAAATGCCCATAATTGATATAAAATAATCGGCGATGTAATCACTAAAGCTACTAGAAAAGTCACTTGTAAATAAACAGCAAGTGGGTCAGTAACATTAAAAGCATTTAATGTTAATTGTTCAGCTTCCTTACTATGCTGAATATATTTTATGACGGGCTCTGCTATATAGAAGCCAGCAAATAAAGAAATCATAAAAACTACCGCGCACACAACTAGCCGGTTTCTCAATTCCTGTATATGCTCAACGACTGTTTGTTCTTTTGGATTCATAGACTTGACATCCTTGACTTACTTAACATTTTGGTCTTTGTTTGGTTCTTTTACTTCTGCTTGTTGAATTGTTGTATTTTTATGTTCAATGACGCTTTTCTTTGAATCATCATCTTCATCATCAATTAAACCTTTAGTGCCTTTTTTAAATTCACGAAGAGTAGTCCCAACTGCTCTACCTAATTCAGGCAATTTTTTTGGTCCAAAGATCAGTAATGCTGCCACTGCAATAATAATTATTGCTGTTGGTCCAATTGCGTTTAAATGCACTACCATTGTTGCTAACCTCCTCTATTATATGTACCATTTTAACTTACTTTAAATGTTATTGCTATTATATTAATGTGAAATCTTTACGTCTTAAGTATTGCGTATTAAATAGATTAATGCCTCTAATTCAACGGACAAATCAATATTCATTACTTTCATCGAATCGGGTACATTTAGTCTAACCGGCGTAAAATTAAGTATTCCTTTTGCATTAACTGCAATCAGTCTATCTGTTATTTCTTGAGCCGAACGGGATGGAACGGTCAAAATTGCCATCTCAGCATTATAATTCTTATACATTTCTTCTAAGCGATCTGGATGATATACTGGGATATTATTAATTTCATTTCCTTCCATCGGTGCCTTTGAATCAAATGCAACTACAATACGTGTATTATGATTTTTTTGAAAGTTATACTTTAGAAATGCATTTCCTAAGTTCCCTACCCCAATAAGTGCAACATTTGCTCCCTCATCTTGATCAAGCGTACGGCGGAAAAATTCAAGCAAATACAAAACATCATACCCATACCCTTTTTTTCCTAATGCTCCAAAATAGGAGAAATCACGTCTTATCGTCGCCGAATCAATTTTCATAGCCTCACTTAATTCCTGTGATGAAATCCGCCTTTTCCCCTCATTAGCTAGATTTTGTAAAAAACGATAGTAAAGTGGTAATCTTTTTGTCGTTGCTTGTGGAATTTTAAGCTCTGGTTTCACGCATCTATCCCCCATTCAAATATTCCCCTGCGAATAAAACATCGTCGATTTATACTTTATTAACTATATTATGATATTATCAAAGATTAAAAAATAACAATCATCGGAAATGTATACATCTTACTAAACAAATGAAAATAAGTAAAGCATTCGATTGCATGGTACCCAGTCTATACTTTACACTAATAATAGTGAACTGAGGTGTAACAATGATAGTTTTACAAGTAAATCAAATATATAAATCCTTCGGGACTGATGAAATATTAAGCGGTGTGAAATTAGAAGTGCAGCATCGTGATCGAGTAGCATTGGTAGGGCGCAACGGCGCAGGTAAATCTACTTTATTAAAAATTATCGCTGGTCAAATGTCGTACGACTCAGGAGATATCATTATTCCGAAGGGTATTAAAGTCGGTTATTTAGAACAACATTCAGGAATTGATTCTACTTTAAACATTTGGGAAGAAATGATGACCATTTTTTCAGATATTAAAGTGCAAGAGAAAAAGCTACGTGAGCTTGAGCAAAAAATGGCAAGTCCTGAGGTTTATGATAATAAAAACCTGTATGAGCGAATAACGGCAGAGTATGATCAATTACAACATGATTTTAAAGAAGCCGGTGGTTACCAGTACGAAGCAGAAACACGTTCTGTATTGCATGGTATGCAGTATTTCCCTGAAGATTATGATAAACCGATTTCTTCGTTATCAGGTGGACAAAAAACACGTTTAGCACTCGCAAAATTGTTATTAAGTAAACCTGATTTATTAATTTTAGATGAACCCACAAATCATTTAGATATTGAGACACTTACATGGCTAGAAAATTATTTAAAAAGCTATGAAGGTGCCATTTTAATTGTTTCCCACGACCGCTATTTCCTTGACCAATTAGTTACAATTGTTTATGAAGTTTCAAGAACACATGTAACAAAATATGTTGGAAATTACAGCGGTTATTTGGAAGAAAAGGCAAAAAATTATGAACGTGATCTAAAAATGTTTGAACGAGAGCAATCTGAAAAAGCCAAACTAGAGGCTTTTATTCAAAAAAACATTGCCCGCGCTTCTACAACAAAAATGGCTCAAAGTAGACGGAAAATGTTAGAACGTACCGAGTGGATGGACTCTCCGGAGAGGGATGAAAGAACCGCAAACTTTGGTTTTACCATTGAAAAACAAAGTGGAAATGACGTACTTTCTATTGATGATCTTACAATTGGTTATGCTGATCAAGCGATCTCTAAAAATATTTCAATTCGAGCTTTTCGTGAAGATCGTATTGCATTAGTTGGGCCAAATGGTGTAGGGAAATCTACGCTTTTAAAAACAATTGTACAGGATTTACCTATCAAGAACGGTAATATCCGTTATGGTACAAATGTAAAAATTGGTTATTATGACCAAGAGCAAGCAAAGTTAAGCAGCAATAAATCTGTGCTCAAAGAATTATGGGATGAATGGCCATTAATGAATGAAAAAGATATACGAACAATTCTTGGGAGCTTCCTATTTAGTGGGGATGATGTCACTAAGACTGTTAATTCTTTATCTGGTGGAGAAAAAGCAAGGCTTGCATTAGCAAAGTTAATGATGCAAAAAGCAAATCTATTAATACTAGACGAACCTACAAACCATCTTGACTTAGATAGTAAAGAGATTTTAGAAAATGCATTAATGGATTATCCTGGCACATTGCTTTTCGTTTCCCATGACCGTTATTTCATTAATCGCATCGCTACAAAAGTTGTTGAACTTTCTTCAGAGGGTGCATTTGAATATTTAGGAGATTACGACTACTATATTGAAAAAAAGCAAGAGCTAGAGGAACTTGCTCAAATGAAAGTAACTGAATCTCAAAAGGCAGAAACAATTGTCGTAAAACAAACTACTTCAAAAATTGATAAAGAAGCAAAAAAACGTGAACGCCAATTACGACGCTCCATAGAACAGCTTGAGACTGAAATGGCAGAGATAAATGAGGAAATTTCGAAGATTGAAGAGGAATTATGTAAGCCTGATATTTTCCAAAATCATGAGAAAGTTTTAGAATTACAAACTCAACTAGACAATTTCAAATCAGAATACGAGAATCTTGAACTACACTGGCTCGATTTAAATGAAGAGCTTGAAAACATTATTTTATAAAACCATGTGGCTTATTCCACATGGTTTTTGTTATCCGACAGTATAATGCATATATCTTGGTCAATAGACAAAATTCGCAAAATATATTCCACAGTTTTATGCACAGAACAAATTCAGTAATAACAACATATCAACAAAGTTTTCCACACTATTCACATTTTTAATTAATTTTATCCACAAAGCTGTGTGTAAATCTAAACACAATATATAGTTTTACCACATGTTATACACAAGTTATCCACAGTTTGTGCATAAGTACGAGTGTTCGTATTGACATTTTTATATTTTTATTGCAAAACTGTGGATAATTTTTCAGAAAAATCCCACGAATATGATTTGTTAAAACTTATTAACATTTTTCATCACAGCTTACGCTATTTTTTTAATATTTACCTTACTTTTCATAACTTGCAAAAAACCATTAAAATACATATCAAAAGAAATACCTTCCATGTAATTTAGGTTTAGCTACACCCAACTGGCATTAGTGTATAAATAAATTGTAGGAATATATTTTTTTAGGAGTAAAGGAGGTAATTGGTTGACCTTTTTCTTATTAGGTTAAGCAATTGTTACTCTTGGAGAGATTTTTATGAAATAGTACTTAAAGAATTTCAAAGTTATGTATGGGTAATTTTTTGAAATTCAAAAAAGCTATAAAAAAGTGTTTTTTATAGCAAGATTATTTTTATTCTTCCTTGTGGAACTTATTATCTAAGTAGCAAATTTATTAGAATTTTGCTACTTAGATATTTTATTTCTTATTAAGATTGTTTTCTTTTTAGAAAGCTGCTTGAAACACTTTATATAATGTTTCTTCTGTTGCTTTTCTAGGATTCATATTCATTAATCGAGATATTCCCAAAGTTTCAAGTGTCATTGGTTTTAAATCTGTTTCTTGAACTTTAATTTCTGATAGTTTTGTTGGTAAATTGATAGATTTAAGAAGTTGAATAAAATATTCAAAAAGTTTATTCTCTTTTTCTTCAACACTCGTTGAATTATCATTTGGTAAACACATATCATATAACTTATTAAATTTTTCTAAATTAGATTGATAATTATACTTGACTGTATATGGTAGCATTAAACCTGTAATCTCTCCGTGTGGAGAATGTACTCTTCCACCAATCGCATATGCCATTGCATGTGAAATAGATGTACCTGAATTTGAAAATGCTAGTCCCGCTAATAAACTGCCTAAAAGCATATTTGATCTAGCCTTAATATCTTTTCCGTCTTTGAAAGCAGCCACTAAGCTTGATGTAATAAGCTTGATTGCCTCTTCTGCAAATAAATTAGATATCACTGTAGAGCCTCTAAAATCTGCTTGGTAGTCTTTTTCAAATTCATTGTAATTTTTAGATGTAAATGCTTCAACTGCATGTACAAGTGCATCAATACCTGAGCAAGCTGTAACTCTTGGCGGCATTCCTACCGTTAGCTGCGGATCTAGAATTGCATAATTAGGTTTTAAATAATTGCTTGAAATACCTACTTTCAAATTACGTTCTTCATCATTCACTACTGCAACACCCGTTACTTCTGATCCAGTACCCGCAGTAGTTGGGATTGCAATGATCGTAGCAGCAACAAAATCAATTTTATTATCATAGAAATAGCTAATTGGATGATCCGTCTTCAGCATAAAAGCAATCATTTTTGCCAGATCAATACAGCTTCCCCCACCAAGACCTATTAATATATCTATATCCTTATTTCGATAAACATTTAGTACTTCTTCTACATCTTTTACTGTAGGTTCCGGTTTGGCTTGATCAAAAATTTCATAAGGAATTTCAAATGCTTCTAATTTCTCTTTAAGCACATCAAGAATTCCACTGTTTTTTATTCCGGGATCTGTAATTACTAAAGTCTTTTGTTTATCCGTTGTTGCATAAATATTTTTTAATTCGTCTAAAGAATTTTCTCCAAAATAGATATTCCCAGGAAAATTATATTGCCAATATGTTTTCAATACTTCCACCTACCCAATCAACTTTAAATTTATAAGAACCATGTTGTTAAAAATGGTACAAATGTGACAATTAACAACACGATTACTGACACTAATAAAAACTTTAATGTATGTGGCATCATTTCTAGCACTGAACTTTTATTCACCTTTGCAGAAACGAATACGTTTGCAGCTAGAGGAGGTGTAAGTAATCCTATTTCAATGGTAGTAACTAATATAATTCCAAAGTGAATAGGGTTAATTTCAAATGTTTGTGCAGCAGGTGCTAGTAAAACTGCCATTAGTAATACTGCTGCATTTGTCTCCATAAACATTCCAACAACAAACAAAATCAGAAGTAATAAAAGTAAAAATACATACTTATTATCTGTTAAATTAATAGCTGCCTCTGATACCATTTGCGGAATTTGTTCCAAAGTAATCATGTAATTGAATAGATTACTAAACGCAATAATACCTAGAATTGCTGCAGATGAAAGTGCAGCTAATTTAAATGGCGAAAATAATCCGCTTAATTTAATCTTTTTTGTAACAATCGCCAAAATCAAACCATATATACAAGCAACGGCTGCTGCTTCAGTTGGTGTAAATATTCCGCTATAAATTCCGCCTAATACAATGATTGGCATAATCAAAGCCGGAATAGATTTAAAAAACGTTTTGCTTAATGATTCAGTGGATGCTTCGATTTCTAGTTGCTTCGTTTCTTCTGAAACAGATGCTAACTCTGGATTGTACACTTTTTTCAATAAAAAGCGGTGTAGTAAAAGGTATGCAATGATAAAGCATATACCCGGTACAATTGATGCAATAAATAAATCAGATATCGAAGTACCTACAGTTGCTCCATAAAGAATCAACGGGATTGAAGGTGGGATGAATACACCTAATAATCCGGCTGCAGCAATTAGTGAAGCCGTATAGCCTCGTTCATAACCTTTCTCAACCATTTTTTGACCAATTGAGCTTCCGATAGCAGAAACTGTTGCAACAGAGGAACCTGTTATCGCTCCTAAAAATGCACTTGCTAATACAGTTACATAACCTAAACTTCCATGAATCTTTTTTAGCAGCTTCTCTGATAACTGAATTAATTGCGAAATAATACTACCCTGGCTCATAATTTGTCCAGCTAGTATAAACAAAGGAATTGCTAACAATGAAAAGGAGGAAACAGCTTGATTTGATAATGTTGCAAATGAAGCCGCTGGGATATCTAATATTTCTCCTCCCAGTAATGCACTAATTGCAAAAGATACACCAATCGGCACACCTATCATTAAAATAGCAATTAGTACTATAACAATTAATAGCATTACGCAGCTCCTCCTTTTCGTAGCATTTGAATACCTTTAAAGATATTACTTAAACTGTGTAAACCCATTACAACAACGGATATTACAATAATTCCATATGTAATTGATAAAGGAATGCCCGCTTCTAATGTTCTTTCTCCGCTTTCGCTTACAAATTGAAAGAATGAAAATACAATATTGAAAAATACTACAACAAATATTACAAGTAGTACGTCAACTATTAAATTCATAATAGTTTGGATATTTTTTATCTTTATAATTTGACTTAATTCTATTGATATATATTCCCTACTATAAGTAATTGCACTAGCACCTAAAAATGTAATAGTTGTCATTCCAATAGCTGCATATTCTGGCATCCCTAGAGAATGCCAACCAAGTAAACGGCCAACAATTTGGAGTATTACAGCAATCATAATAACTATTAGTGCAATGGCAATTAAGAATTCTTGAGTCTTATATAAACCTTTTTCGATCTTATGCCACATTGTATTCACTCCTTATTTAATAGATGGGACAGATAATTCTGTCCCATCATAACTAATAATTATTCGTTGATCTCAGCTAATTCTTCTTTTAGAGATTGAATTAGTTCTGCACCATACGTAGACTCATAGTTATCCCATTGACTTAATCCAAACTCTTGGAATGCCTTAATTTGTTCTTCTGTTAACTCTGTTACTTCTACACCTACGTCTTTAATTTTTTGAACATACTCTTCAGTCGCCTTGCGATTTTCTTCAATTTGCCATGCTTGTATCTCTGCACCAACTGATTTAAAAATCTCCTGCTGCTCTGGAGTTAATGAATTAAATTTATCTGTATTAATGACAATTGAACCTGAAGCATATACATGGTTTAATTGTGTGTAAAATTTGTTAACTTCTTGGAATTTACTATCAACAGTAAATAGTAATCCGTTATCTTGCCCATCAACTGTTCCTTGCTGTAGCGCTAAATATAATTCATTAAATGGCATTACTAACGCTTGTGAGCCTGCCTCTTCAAAGAAGCCTTTAATCGCTTGTGAGCCTGGAACGCGTAATTTTAATCCCTTTAAATCTTCTACTTTTTCAATTTTCTTAATAGAGTTTGAAACACCGCGGAATTCATTTTCAAAGAAACCTAATGTTGTCATATTATGTTTTGCCAGTGTTTCTGTCATTAATTTTGGAATAACGCCATCCCCATAGAAAATTTTATCAGCTTGTTCATAAGACGTTACGATATATGGTAAGTAATGGAAATCTAATAGTGGATCTAATCCAGATAAAGAACCTTGGTTAATAAATGACATGTCTAAAGTTCCTCGCGAAATATCCTGAGCCATTACTTCATCCCCACCTAATTGTGATGAAGGGAAGACTGAAATTTGAACTGCTCCATTTGTTTCTTCTTCTATTCTTTCTGCAAATAATTTTGCAGCTTGGTCTTTGACACTGTCTGCTGGGAAAATATGTCCTAATCTAAGCTTTATAACATCTCCTGACTCTGATGATGTACCTTCATTACCCCCACTACATGCAGATAAAATCATCATACATATAGTTAAAACAATTAAACTTAATTTCCATTCTTTTCTCATTTTTTTTGCCCCCTGTTTTTTAAATTACCCCAATTAACTTATTAAATTATGCATCTAAAACAATTAATTTTTCTTCTGTCATTTCTAATATTGCATACTTAGGACCCTCTTTACCGATACCGCTATTCTTCACTCCCCCATATGGCATAACATCTTCTCTATAAGTAGAGACATTATTTATAATGACACCTCCAAACTTTAATTTTTTAATTGATTTCATAACAATCTGAATATTTGATGTAAAAATTCCTACTTGTAGTCCCATTGTTGAGTCATTCGCTTTATGAAGTACATCATCAATATCTTGATATTTTTGAATCGTAATAACAGGTCCAAAAATTTCTTCACAAACTACTTTCATCGATTGCGACACATCTGCTAAAATAGTTGGTTCAAATTGTGAACGCTTTCTTTGCCCACCGACGATAATTTTTGCTCCTTGTTGAACAGCTTCTTCAATCCATGACTCTATCCGAACAGCTTCTCTCTCTGAAATAACAGGTCCGACGTCTCCATCTGGATTATCTTCACTACAAAGAACTAATGATTTCGTAAATTCTGTAGCATACTTTAAGAATTGATCATACACTTCTTCATGAACATAAATTCTTTGAACAGAGATACATGCTTGTCCAGCATTAGAAAACCCTCTTGATACACAAAGCTCTGCAGCTCTTTTTAGATCGTCTACATCTTTATGAACAATATTCGGTGAGTTATTTCCTAGTTCAAGGGCAACTTTTCTAATTCCAGTTTTACTCTTAATTAATTGGCCCACTTTTGGGCTGCCTGTAAATGTATACATATCAACTAAATCATTTTTTAATAAATATTCACCTGTTTGTGTACCTCTACCATTTACCAAATTAAATAATCCGTCCGGTAAACCTGCTTCTTTGAATATTTCAACTAGTTTACATGCAATTAACGGTGTCATTTCAGCAGGTTTTAATACCACCGCATTTCCTGCTGCTAATGCTGGTCCAATCTTATGAACTGTTAAATTAAATGGAAAGTTAAATGGTGTAATCGCAACAATCACTCCAACTGGCACTCGTACTGTAAAAGCAAGTTTTCCTTTATCAGCACTATTTGGCAAAGCTACACCTTGCCCCGTAATTCTTTTTGCTTCTTCTGCCGATGCTCTAAGTGTTGAAATACCTCTTTCAATTTCTGTAACGGCATCTTTTCTTGTTTTTCCAGCTTCGTAAATTAGCAATTCTGCTAACTCAAGTTTTCTTTCGTCAATTAATGAAACCGCTTTATTTAAAATGGCAAAACGTTCCTCAGCAGAAAGTTCATTCTTCTCAAATGACTCATAAGCGTTTTGAACAGCCCTATTAACTATCGATTCATCTGCTTCATAAATTTCACCATAGGTATCACCTGTATATTTGTTCGTTACAGGAATAATTTCACCAGCTTCTATCCATTGTCCATCAATAAAGTGTCCATATTTCTCCATAATTACTACTCCCCTAACATTTATAGTTTTATATTTAAAGTGCTTATTAAGATCTTTTTTCTAGCAATCTACTTGACGCACCTAAAATATGATCTTTAATAAATTCCAGTCCATACTCTAAATCTCTCATTTGAATACTTTTTATAATCTTTTCGTGTTCAATTATTGTTTCATTCCGATCAACAGAACCTCGTCTATAATAAAATCTTGCTATGTGCAGATGACAAAATAAACTTTCAAAACTCTCAATCAAGTATTTATTTTCTGAATTCTTAATCAATACTGAATGGAACATATAATCAAGATTATTAAACTCAAGAATATCTTTATAGTTATTGATTTGTATTTGTCTTATTTTTTCATTAATCTTTTCTAGATTCGACAAACACTCCAATTTATTGCTACGGATGATAGTTTTTATGGACTCCGATTCTAGCATTAATCTAAATTCAGACATTTTTTTCATTGAGATTTCATCTAGAATATCAGTTACTTGGTACCCTTTGTTAGGGATTAAAACAACAAGCTTAGATGACTGCAATCTAGATAATGCCTCTCTTAATGGAATAGCGCTTAATTCCATTTCCTTAGACATCTTGCTTACATTTAACCTCTGCCCTGGTCCATATTCCCAACTAAATATTTTTTCCTTGATTAAGTTATACGCGTAATCAGATTTTTCTCCATATTCCTTTTCCATATCTAACCACAGCACTACTTTCTTGTATATTATATTATTTATTCAGATTTTATAATATATATTATTAAAAAACAACACTTTTTCTCTAAAATGACCATTTTTACTTAAAATACTCTTTAAATATTATATTATTTTATTTAAATATTATATTATTTAGAATATACTACATTTTAATTTTCAAAAGAAATAGAAAAAAAGGTTCAATTTCAAATGTTGGGGTGATGTGAACTTCACATCACCTTTTTTCATCCTAAATGAACACCGATTTCTTTATATTGATTGCTTAATAATATTTTACCTTTATAATGCTCAAATCTCTTAAAGCCGTAGGCATTTCGTTTAATAACTTTCGATTTATTATTTATCCCTTCTAAAAAGCCGTTAGAGTAACCGTAACTGAAGCTATTCAATATCTCTACTTGCCAATTCTTAAAGGTTTGAATTGCCTTAATAAACGCAGGAATATTTGATTCTTCTACCTGCTTGTAGAATTCAAATAATTTTTCTTTTATTTCTTTTATGTCATTCGTTTTTTTGGCCCAGTCTAACCATTTACAATAAGCTTCTTTAAGTATGTATGCTTGTTTTAAAACATCTGACATTCCGAGATAACGATTTAAGTACCAGCGATCCTTTTCCTTTAATTTCTCTTTTCTCTTATACAATACATGCCGCATCCTTTTACACTGTTTGCGATCATAAGCATGCCATTCTTTCTGAACGATTCTACGAACCTCGTCTAAGGCCCAGTAAATATAACGACTATAGTGAAATCGATCGGCCACGATTACAGGTCGACTTAATGCCTTTTTAACGGCTTCTTTAAAATGAGGGTTCATATCCATCACTACGACATTAACCGAGCTACCAAATTTTCTTAAGTAATCTTTAATTGTATTTTTACGACGGTTGGGTAAGATATCAAGCGGTTCATGTGTTTCTGCATTCGCAATAATGAGCTGATAAGTTCCTGCATCTGTATCGCCCTTATATTCATCAATAGCGATATGCTTAGGTAATTCAACTCCATTAGCCAATTTATCATTTAAAACAGAATCAAACCTACGAATAATTGTTGTAATTGATGTCCCTAAAACTTCAGCAGTCTCCTTAAATGTTTTTCCTTTAATAGCTTTTATACGTGCTACTTGATTCCATTCTTTCGAATATTGTTGGTATCTCTCCACAAATGGATTATCTTCAGAAAAACGCTTTCCACAATCACAAACATAACGGCGGCGTTTATAAAAAATCATTGATAGCCGCTCAAACCATTTTAAATGCTTTATCTTTTGTATACGATAATCATGAACCTTTGAAGTTAGATTTCCACAAACAGGACATTTATGTTCTTTCCTAGGCATCATTACATATAATGCTATTCGATCCTCAACATTCTCAACTTTATGAATCTCTACACCTTCAAATCCTGGAATCTTCATGTTAAAATACATATGCACAGGTCGCCTCTTTTCGCTTGTTTCTCGTCAATTCAAGTATAAAAGAATCGGCGATTCTGTGCTTTTTCATTTTTGTGAAAATGTTTGAAAACCCCAACAAATATTATAGAACCGAAAAAAATGCATCCAAATTGTAAGATGCGTGTCTTACAATTTAGATGCATTTCACATTCTAAAACAGTCATAATAAAGCTCTTAAATCATATTGAAAATGAAGAACTAGATTAAATTATACTAATGACCAACTTTTTAATTCCATCCCAGGTAATCCATTCATGCTTAAAGTACTACGAACACCTGATTTAAACATAAATGATCCTGCTGCACCAATCATTGCCGCATTATCGGTACATAAATTTAATGGTGGTACATAAAATGGAATGCCTTCCTTAGAAAATGCTTGTTCCAAACTGGAGCGTAACCCTTTATTTGCTGAAACGCCACCT
Source organism: Lysinibacillus sp. PLM2 (assembly GCA_023168345.1). Taxonomy (NCBI): domain Bacteria; kingdom Bacillati; phylum Bacillota; class Bacilli; order Caryophanales; family Bacillaceae; genus Lysinibacillus; species Lysinibacillus sp. PLM2. The sequence goes on from AP025689.1 coordinate 3,599,329, forward strand.
GCCGCAATCACTTGCTTTACATGAAATTCTCTTGCAGCACGAACAGTTTTCGTTGTTAATACTTCAACAACACTATCTTGGAAACCTTTCGCTACCTGTTCGGGTATTATTTTTTCTCCACGTTGGTCCATATTGTGTTTGTAATTAATTACTGCTGATTTTAGTCCACTAAAACTAAAATCGTAGCTATCTTCTAACCATGCCCGAGGGAATTCAACTCCAACCTCTGCCTCATGTGCTAAACGATCGATATGAGGACCTCCTGGATAAGGCATGTTCAATACACGTGCAACTTTATCATATGCTTCGCCCGCCGCATCATCACGTGTCTCTCCAATTACTTCAAAATGACCATGCTCTTTCATTAAAACTAATTCTGTATGACCACCTGAAACGACTAGTGCAAGTAATGGAAACTCCATTTTTTGTACAAGTGCATTTGCATAAATATGGCCTGCGATATGGTGTACACCAATAATAGGTAGACCGTGGGCGAAGGCAAACGCCTTTGCAGCATTAATTCCGATTAATAGTGCACCTACTAATCCAGGTCCCTCTGTAACAGCAACCCCATCTAAATCTTTCGGCTCAATTTTTGCATCCTTTAAAGCTTTTTCTATAACTAGAGTAATTTTTTCAACATGGTGTCGTGATGCAATTTCCGGTACCACACCACCGAATCGTTTTTGACTTTCAATTTGAGAAGCAACTACATTTGAAATAATTTCCGTCCCGTTTTTAATAATAGCTGCCGCTGTCTCATCACAGCTTGTTTCAATCGCTAAAATCATCTGATTTTCCATTATATATTCACCCACATTACAAGAGCATCTTCTTGATTATCTGTATAATATCCTTTTCTTATGCCGCCATCCTGGAATCCTAATTTCCGATATAGATTTTGAGCAACCTTATTTGAAACACGCACCTCTAAGCTCATTACATCTATTTTATGATCGCGTGCTACACGCATTGCCTCTCGCATTAGTCCTTCACCAATCCCTTGTCCACGAACATTCTGAACAACAGCAACATTCGTAATTTGTGCAGAATCAATTACAATCCACATTCCACAAAATCCAACAATATTACTGTTATCATCTTCAGCTACAATATAGTGGGCAAAGTTATTTTCCGTCATTTCATAGTAAAAGGAATCCAATGTCCATGGTGTTGGAAAAGAGGCAACTTCAATTGCATGTACTGCTTGCACATCTTTTTCTGTCATTTTTCGATAAATGACCATTAGCTTTGTTGCTCCCTTTTTTGTTCCTTTATCCATTCTGCCTCAGCCTGAGCAAGTCGATGATATTTTGGAACAAATGTATGTATCTCATCATGAGAAGGCAACGTTTTTTTGGCAGCAAGTTCTACTAATTTAGATGCCCTTGGTAAATTAATTGAAGAAGATGCAAAGGAGGCTAGCTCCCCTAGTTGTTCAGCAATTTGATCTTTAAAATGATCGATATCATTTCCTATAAATAGAATAGGCATGTTTAATTCTTTCAGTTGTTCCAGTAAGCGATCAATATGTGTATGATGGTCATCAATTACCGTATTTAACTCATTTCCTTTATATACACCTGCATAAACATTTTTTCTTCTTGCATCAAACATTGCACAGATAAGTCCATTAAAAAGATTTGCATTGGCAGCTAATACGCTTAAACTTGAAACACCCACTAATGGTTTTTGCATTGTCCAAGCTAAGGTTTTTGCAATCGTTACACCGATTCTTAAACCAGTATATGATCCAGGACCTTCCGATACTGCAATGGCATCGATCTCATTCGGTTTAAGATTCACTTTTGAAAACAACTCTTCTATTGTTGGCATTACCGTAACTGAATGGGTCAGTTTTATATTTTGTACAACTTCAGTTAATACTTGTCCATCCTTTACTATCGCAATGGATAGAGGTGAATTGGATGTTTCAATTCCTAGCCATATCATTTTAATAACTCCTCACACAACTCTTCATACCGTTTGCCAATAGGTATTAATCGTATTTTTCTTTCATTTTCATTAATTCGGCTTATTTCAATTTTCAAACGTTCTTCAGGTAAGTAATCCTCGATTAAATGCGCCCATTCTACAACTGTAACGCTATCTCCATAAAATATTTCATCCCAACCTAAATCTTCATCACTATCAGCTAAACGATAAACGTCAAGGTGATTTAACGTTACTCTTCCTTCATATTGCTTCATGATAGTAAAAGTAGGACTATTAACAGTTCTGTTTATACCTAACCCTTTTGCCAAAGCTTTTGTAAAAGTTGTCTTTCCAGCACCTAGATCACCTTCTAGTGTGATCGTATCTTGTGCTTTCAGCAAATCTGCCAACTTACTTGCGAGGTTATTTGTTTCTTCAAGAGACTTAATCATAATTTCATATTCCATTTTTAGTATCCTCTTTCATTAAGAACATTAACTATAGTTTACCTAATGATTGTAGTTTGTTCAAAAGCAATACACCATACAACAATTGAAGGTGTGCAATTGGCTTCATGCACACCTATTATAAATGATTTACTTTAGTATTGCTTTTTTTGGTTATAAATTTGTTTACTTACTAATCCATTATCTTCAAAAGTAATTAAATAAGACTGTGTCAAAAGAATTTCATCTTTCCAAACAAAGGTATTTTCCGTTAACTGATCTCCCCTGCCTTTTACAATCTTAACTACTTCCATATAGGACATTCCATCTTCTAATTGATTGTACTCCGCCTCGCTCATAAACTTTTGCCATCTAAATTGATTCATTTCTTCTATCGAATAGAATTTATTAGTCTCATAATTATAATTAATTATAAACAGTAACAAATTTGCGATTATAATAAAATATAATACCTTCAATTTTTGTCGAAGTTTATGATTTTTCAAAATTCTTCACCCCGATGTAAAATTTGGTAGTACCAATATATTTATTCATGGTTGCCATCATGAGTGAAATTTAAAACTAATATTTAGACAATATTTTACATAATTTAATAAATAAGTTTCTGTTAAAGTATTATTTCGAGGATTGAACTAAGAGAATATGTAATTAATTTTCAGCTAATATTCATGCATTTAAGGATACTTTCAAACATTCATATTTGAAGTTCGTACATGAAACATATTTTTAGACAAAAAAAAAAACCTTACAAGTCTCATGACTGTAAAGGATTATATTTTATGTATTATGGCGGTCCCGACCGGGATCGAACCGGCGATCTCCTGCGTGACAGGCAGGCATGTTAACCGCTACACCACGGGACCACATATTCCTTAGCGATAAATAAAATTATAGCAGTAATAGTTTCATAATACAATATAATTTAATAAAAAATTGCCACAAAACGTGGCAACTTTTTAAGATAAAACTTTACTTAAGAAGCTTCGAGTACGCTCTTGTTTTGGATTTGAAAATATTTCTTTCGGGTCACCCTGTTCAACAATATTTCCACCATCCATAAAAATAACACGATCACATACATCACGTGCGAATCCCATTTCATGTGTTACGATTACCATTGTCATCCCTTCATTCGCTAGTTCCTTCATAACATTTAGAACTTCTCCAACAAGTTCAGGATCAAGAGCTGAAGTTGGTTCATCAAACAACATAATTTTAGGGTTCATTGCTAAAGCACGAGCAATTGCAACACGCTGTTTTTGGCCACCAGATAATTTAGATGGATATTCCTTTGCTTTTTGTTCTAAACCTACCTTACGTAAAAGCTCCATTGCCTGTTTCTCTGCTTCTTGACGAGAGGTTTTATTAATCTTCATTGGCGCTAGTGTGATGTTATCAATTACGTTCATATGAGGGAATAAGTTGAACTGTTGAAAAACCATACCAATTTCTGTACGCATTTTATTTATATTAACATCTTTGGACGTTATATTTTTCCCATTTATTAAAATTTGTCCCTTTGTGACTTCTTCTAATAGATTTAGGCAACGTAAGAATGTACTTTTACCTGATCCAGAGGGACCGATAATTGATACTACTTCGCCTTTTTCAATCGTACAATCTATACCTTTTAAAACTTCTAATTTACCAAAATATTTATGTAGATCTTTTACCTCAATAATCGTCATTCAGTCTTCATCTTCCTTTCCATAAAACGTAACAGAAGTGAAATAGATAATGTCATTACTAAGTATAACAATGCTACCATTGTATAAACTTCAACTGCTCTGAAGTTAGTTGATACAACAATTGTACCTTGACGTGTTAATTCACCTACACCAATTACGGTTAATAATGATGTATCTTTTAAACTAATAATGAATTGGTTCCCTAGTGATGGTAACGCACTTTTAAATGCCTGTGGCCAGACGATATGTAGGAACGTTCTGAATTTTGATAAACCTAGTGAACGTCCTGCTTCAGTTTGTCCCTTATCAACACCTTGAATAGCTCCACGAATAATCTCAGATATATATGCACCTGCGTTAATTGCGATTGTTGCAACACCCGCTACTAGTGGATCAATTCGAATACCAAAAATGAGTGGTAACGCAAAATAAATCCATAAAGCCTGAACCATTAATGGTGTACCACGAATAACCTCTACATATATTGTAGCTATACTATAAATCAATTTATTTGATGAAACTCGTGCAAGTCCCACAACAATCCCAACTAAAAACCCTAATAGAATACCAAGCAATGAAATTAGTAACGTAAATTTAACACCCTGCATTAATGTCGGCAAAGCGTCCGTCATTGCTGACCATTCAAATTGGAATGAATTATTCATGTAAATCCTCCCTATTTAAAAGAAAAAATAATGCAACATACATAATGGATGTCACATTATTTTCTCCAATTATTTCTTAATTAGATGATTCACCAAACCATTTTGCATAGATTTCGTCATATTTACCGTTTTCTTTAATTGATTTTAATGCTTCATTAAATACTTCACGGTTTTCGCTTCCTTTAGGGAAAGCAATACCGAATTCTTGTCCTTCTAAAATATCGCCTACTACTTTAACTTTACCAGCACCAGTTGTTGCAGCATAGTAAGCAACATTTGGTGAATCGAAAATTACAGCGTCAGTAGAACCTTTATCAAGTTCCATATAAGCTTGGTCAATATTCGGGAAAGGAGTTACTTCTCCAACACCTTCGATAGCAACCGCATATTCGTAACCTACAGTGCCTTGTTTAGTAGCAACTTTTTTACCTACTAAATCTTCAACACCATTAATCTCTGTTTCATCTTCACGAACTAAAACATATAAACCTGCATCATAATAGCCATCAGTGAAATCTACTACTTCTTTACGCTCATCGTTAATAGTCATTGCTGCAATACCAATATCAATGTTGTTCGTTTGTAGAGCAGGAATAATACCAGCGAAGTCCATTGGTTTTAGTTCATATTCAACACCAGCTTCTTCCGCAAGTGCTTTAATAATATCAATATCAAAACCAACATATTCACCAGACTCACTATCTAAATAAGAAAATGGCACATAACTAGTATCAACCGCAACAATCAACTTTTCACCACTATTATCAGCAGCTGTATCTACTGTTTCTCCTTCTGTACTTGTAGTGCTTTCCCCACTACCACACGCAGCTAATACAAGTGCAAATGCTGCTACTATAAATAATAAGAATGACTTTTTCATGTATTTTCTCCCCCTATTGTTCTACCAATTTACAATTGTTTTACATCAATTGTGAAAATATTTTACATATTCATGATATTTTAATATTTGGAATTAATCAATATCTTATTTAGATAAATTTGTTCTGATAAAATAACTTTTTAGATATATATATAAATTTTGAATATACAGAATTATTAGTATTTTATTCATCCTTTCTATAAAAATTGTTTTATTAGTATATTAAATTATATTTATATATTATTTATTATTTTTTGCTATATATTTTACAGATTCCAACATATATCATTTAATACGATCATTAACTTCCTATTATTTAAATCTTATACAATTCATTATTGAGAGAAACTAAATAAACTTCACCGGGATAGTGACGTCTTGATCCGTTTCTCCACCGCGCCGATCGAACCTTCGGTTCTTGGAGTTGGGGGCTTTTTTAATCATAAAAAAACACCACTGAAAAATCAGTGGTGTTTAGTGCGAAGCGCTCGTCTATCTCTCACAGGGGATTCCCCCAACTACCATCAGCACTATCTCGAAGTCCGATGACCTTCGGATTTCTGCGTCACCTTCGTCCTTTCGGTGCTCATGTACCTAGTACATTCCGCTCCTCACTTCCTCGGTTCCTTGAACTCCTTGGTCCTCTCACTTCTCGAATGCTTACTTATATTCAGTCCTCTTTTTATCATCATCCGTTTCTCCACCGCGCCAATCGAACCTTCGGTTCTTGGAGTTGGTGTCTTTTTTAATCATAAAAAAACACCACTGAAAAATCAGTGGTGTTTAGTGCGAAGCGACGTCCTACTCTCACAGGGGAAGCCCCCAACTACCATCGGCGCTAAAGAGCTTAACTTCCGTGTTCGGTATGGGAACGGGTGTGACCTCTTTGCCATAATCACTTCACTATTTAATTGAAAGAACTTTGTTCTCTCAAAACTGGATAAAGACATTGAATTCGTTCAAGTTTGTTTTGGTTAAGTCCTCGATCGATTAGTATTCGTCAGCTCCATGTGTCACCACACTTCCACCTCGAACCTATCTACCTCATCGTCTTTGAGGGATCTTACTTCAAATGAATGGGAAATCTCATCTTGAGGGGGCTTCATGCTTAGATGCTTTCAGCACTTATCCCGTCCACACATAGCTACCCAGCGATGCCTTTGGCAAGACAACTGGTACACCAGCGGTGTGTCCATCCCGGTCCTCTCGTACTAAGGACAGCTCCTCTCAAATTTCCTACGCCCACGACGGATAGGGACCGAACTGTCTCACGACGTTCTGAACCCAGCTCGCGTACCGCTTTAATGGGCGAACAGCCCAACCCTTGGGACCGACTACAGCCCCAGGATGCGATGAGCCGACATCGAGGTGCCAAACCTCCCCGTCGATGTGGACTCTTGGGGGAGATAAGCCTGTTATCCCCGGGGTAGCTTTTATCCGTTGAGCGATGGCCCTTCCATGCGGAACCACCGGATCACTAAGCCCGTCTTTCGACCCTGCTCGACTTGTAGGTCTCGCAGTCAAGCTCCCTTGTGCCTTTACACTCTACGAATGATTTCCAACCATTCTGAGGGAACCTTTGGGCGCCTCCGTTACCTTTTAGGAGGCGACCGCCCCAGTCAAACTGTCCACCTGACACTGTCTCCTACCCCGATAAGGGGTACGGGTTAGAATTTCAGTACAACCAGGGTAGTATCCCACCGACGCCTCCATCGAAGCTGGCGCTCCGACTTCTCTGGCTCCTACCTATCCTGTACAAGTTGTACCAAAATTCAATATCAAGCTACAGTAAAGCTCCACGGGGTCTTTCCGTCCTGTCGCGGGTAACCTGCATCTTCACAGGTACTATAATTTCACCGAGTCTCTCGTTGAGACAGTGCCCAGATCGTTACGCCTTTCGTGCGGGTCGGAACTTACCCGACAAGGAATTTCGCTACCTTAGGACCGTTATAGTTACGGCCGCCGTTTACTGGGGCTTCAATTCAGAGCTTCGCTTGCGCTAACCCCTCCTCTTAACCTTCCAGCACCGGGCAGGCGTCAGCCCCTATACTTCACCTTACGGTTTTGCAGAGACCTGTGTTTTTGCTAAACAGTCGCCTGGGCCTATTCACTGCGGCTCTCTCTCGAGAGCACCCCTTCTCCCGAAGTTACGGGGTCATTTTGCCGAGTTCCTTAACGAGAGTTCTCTCGCACACCTTAGGATTCTCTCCTCGACTACCTGTGTCGGTTTGCGGTACGGGCACCTCCCGCCTCGCTAGAGGCTTTTCTTGGCAGTGTGAAATCAGGAACTTCGCGATGAATCGCTCCCCATCACAGCTGGGCGTATTAGGAAGCGGATTTTCCTACTTCCACGCCTTACTGCTTGGGCGTGCACAACCAACGGCACGCTTTCCCTATCCTACTGCGTCCCCCCATTACTCAAACGGCGGGGAGGTGGTACAGGAATATCAACCTGTTGTCCATCGTCTACGCCTATCGGCCTCGACTTAGGTCCCGACTAACCCTGAGCGGACGAGCCTTCCTCAGGAAACCTTAGT